>NZ_JAUBSF010000145.1:0-8787 GCF_036704615.1 Microcoleus sp. K4-B3 | reverse complement strand
TAATTTTAATAATTTTAGGAATCGCGTATTAGCTTGCTTTTCTGATTAGATAAACTTATAACCATAAGTTCAGGAGAGCCCTTCAAATTAATATTACACCTTTTTTGCCGCCCTTTTCTTCCACCACAAACCCATTCCAGCAGCCACAAACGTACCAACAGCAGTCATCGGTTCCGGTACAGGCTCATACTCATAAAATGCACTAACTGTAGTGTTAGCCGCAACCTTACCGTCGAAACTTCCCCTAACAGGATTCCCCTGAATTTGAGTAAAACCCGTTGTCACCAAACCTGCGATAAAAGTATCCCCATCGCATCCACTTAACGCACTCAGAGACTGCTGGGAATCATAACTCTTTGACACAGTACCGGAAGCCGAACCGCTAACACTTCCTGTAGCGCCATTAGCAATCCTCGTTTCCGGCGGACTGGCTAACACACTTAAAGTCAAATTAGGGTCAACTTTTAACAGCGGAATATTCACAGCAATACTTGCATTACTCGTCGCCGTTCCCATAAAATCTCCAGTCAAAGGAGTAATGCTAACAGTGTTATTAACAGTAGATTTAACCGTAACATAAGCCCTTAATAGCGTTCCTAACAGCGAATTAAACTTGGGCAAAACCACATTAGTGCTACTATTTAATGGCTGGGAACCCAGATCCACGGTATAAGTTTGAGTTAGAGTGGCAGCTTGTACAGAAAAACATTGACTAACAACTGCCAAACTTAAACTTCCGCCAACAATTTCCAACTTTTGATAAACATTCATTTCGCTCAACTCCTACAAGAATAAAGTTGCATTTTGAATAATTAGTATTGTTTAACCGCTTCGAGGCGCGTAAGCGCTCTTGTCACAAATGAAAAAGAATAAAGAACAAGGAAGGAGTAGATAATCTTCTACGGGAGCAATCGTGGCACGGGTGTCTCGCCTGTGATTCATCTGCGGTTAAAAACTCGGAACATTTAACAATACCCAATTTCCAATCAAGGACATTAAGTAACTAAACGCCCAAACAGTATAAACTATACTCAAAGGCGCATAGACTGCTAAAACCCATCGCGTTTCGACTGCTGCTTCAATCTCCTCCCTTCGCAACAAATCTACATAAAAATTAAAAGATTTGTGTCGCAGATTGTTAATCCCTGTGGCAGCAACTAACAAATAATAACCGTCAAATCTATTCAACGGATTCAAGTTAATTGCCACTGTCAGCAATGCCGCCACCATCAACAAGTAACTAATTTGATGCCAAACTAAATTCCCTTGAGATAACAGCCATATCCAAACAGCAACTGCCCAAATTGTTACTTGGATCAATACTCCCGCAGCTACTACTAAAACTCGCTGTTTCCGCCGGACTAAACTGTATTGGTCGGTTGTATCTGTATAGCATCCGGGGATAAGACACATAAACAACAATCCAATTTCTTTAACTATGCCACCGTAGTGTTTGAGTGTGAAAGCGTGACCTAGTTCATGCAACGCTATTACTAGCATTGTCATTAAGACAACTTCGATCGCATTGTCAATTTTTCCCGCTGTCAATAACTGCTGGTGCGAGGCGGCGACTTCCGCAGCCGAAGCCAACCACACTGCTACGGATGAAGAGATGAAAGCGCACAGAAAAAAGCCAAATTCCCACGTCCACATCCAGCGAAATTTGTCGATGTGCCGCGATAACCAAACATCGGGATTGACTAGGGGAATTGTGAAGGATAGCAGGTTGAATTTAGCTTTCGGCGGCTTGCTTCCTTCTAGCATTCCTGCTTGTGCTAAGTCTTTCAAAAGATTTTGCACATCTTCTAAATCGAGGTCATATTCAGCGAGAATATTAGTTACTGGTTGTTGACTTAGTTGCAAAATTACCTGTTTGTCAAAGTCGTCAACTTGCAGACAGGTAATGTCTTCGGGATTGCGAAGTATCCAATAACCGTCGGGATGAGGTATCCACTGCACCGCTGATTTTAGTTGCATGGTTTGGCAGAAGGAAGAAGGAAGAAGGAAGAAGGAATTACGGTTTTTAGGCGGAAACTCGATCCCCCCTAGCCCCCCTTAAGAAGGGGGGGACAAGAGTTTCACTCGTCTCGCAAAACATCGGAGAGAACAGAGAATTCACTCAAAGTCCCCCTTTTTAAGGGGGATTTAGGGGGATCTAGACTTTCGGATCGACTGGAGGAAACTGTGCGTAAGTCTTCTTGAATTGTCTTGAATCGATCGCCCAATTGTGTTTGTATGTTTTCTCCGCTGGGTTTTTGAGCATTTAGAGTCGCCCTAAGTCTTTCTGAAAACGGAAAGTTTCAAGGCTAAATTTTTCCCTGTTTTAATCAAGCAGGGAGGTATTAAAGTATTTTGTGAAGAAGCTTTAGTGATATTTGTTTGGGCTTTAGACTTTAATCCAAATTTCACGTTGTTATTATATTATCAGAAAGCAGAAAAAAAGCAAGTATCTGTTCTAACTATTTTAGGAATTACGCATTTTTTAACTGTCATTGCGTGGGAAACCTAGTGTAGCGGATGTTTTGCTTGAGGCGGGGATTGCTTTCCCGTCGCAAGGCGTAAGTCATAATTAAGTTGACCGAAAAAACTTTACCGAAACTTTACGATCGCCAACAAAATTTGGGTGTATGATAATCGTGTGAAGAAGCAAAAATCATAAAAACTAAGCATTAACAAAGTATTTGTCCGATCGCCCGCCTGACCGTTAGCAAAGCGCGGCAGATGTAAAGCGATCGCCAATGCAGGAAGTTTGTTAAGTTTGCGTAAATTCTCAAATAAACAGAAATTTCTGACGATTACTTAAAAATCCTTGTCAAGGAAGGGTTTTGGTTGAATGTGTGAAGACATTTAATTAAGTTCGTGCGATCGAATTCATATTAATCAGGGTGTAAAAGTTATGGGCTGGCTAAATTTTGGTGGCAAAAAACGCAAACAGGCTCAAGGTTTTGGCAATTCCCAGCAGGGGAAAAGCCGGAAACGGCGAAAAACTTTTATATTAGAAAAAATTGTGACTCCGAGTGCGGGTGTTGGGGGTTGGCTGCAAGATTTTGACCCGCTGCATCAGTTAGTGAGTTCTTTGTCGCTGTCAGATTTACATTTACCTAATTTCTTAGCTGATAGCGGTGTTTGCCCGATCGACCCGAATGGAGCACCAACTAACAATCTACCGCCGCTGATTGATTTTGACCCGCTGGGTCTGTACCATGATGGGGTTGCCACTCAAACTCCTTACAATCCGGGCGGTGCGTTTGAGACTTTGCCGATTGCTGTAATTCCTGTCGATCCGCATTCGCCGAATCCTAACAATCCGAATGCAATCCGTCAATTGCTAGATTTTCCTTTGGCTTCTCAGCCCTATGTAGGGTCGATTGATACTGGTGTGAGTGCGGATAGTCCTTATTTGAATTACGCGAATATCAAGACGGGCCGCGATTATGTGGGCGGGGATGACAATCCGTTGCTGAAGCCTGGGGAAGGTAGCGAGCACGGTACTTTTATGTTGGGGATTATTGATGCGATTAATAAGACTGCGCCGAAGTGGGTGGGAAGGGCGATCGATTCTGGGAGATGGGCTGATTCTTTGGTAGAGTTTGTAGATGCTGCGAAGGCTTCTGGACAGAAAAATGCGATCGCGAATCTCAGTTTGGATTTGACTCAGAAGAATCCCGACGGGAGTGTGACAACGCGCTATGAGTTGACTCCGCAAGAAAGAAGTGCGATCGAATATGCGCGGCAAAATGGGGTAATGCTGGTAGTGGCGGCGGGTAACGACGGCAGTGTGATGTCGGTTTTGGGTCAAGCTTCTCAGTTTGACAATATTTTTACTGTTGGGGCTGGGGATATTAACGGGCGATCGAACTATTCTAGTTACGGGCTCGGTTTGGATATTTTGGCGGATGGCGGCACGACTGAACACCCCGGTTTATCGACTGTGGGAAATGATTTGGGCACGATGGCGGGGACTTCGGTAGCGACTGCTAAAGTTGCGGGGGCGGCTTCTTTGGTTTGGGCGGCAAATCCTGCTTTGAACTATCGCCAAGTGATGGAGATTTTGAAGTCTGCGGCGAGGGATTTGGGGACGCCCGGATGGGATGATGAGACGGGTTTTGGGTTTTTGAATACGTTGGCGGCGGTGGATTTGGCGAAGAAGACGCAGCCGGAAGTTTATCAGCCTACTCCGTGGGTGACGCCGGATACTTGGAGTGGTGAAGGGATAGTCACGCCGGAGGAACGGGCGGCTAAAGGTGGAAATTCGATCGCAGCGGCTACTGTACAAGTATCAACTAATTTCTCGGATATAGCAATCCTAAATGATTTTCTATATCTAGAGCAATCCTAAATAATTTTCTGTGTGTAAGTATATTGACGTATTTTGGGGAAATCAAATTTATGTTCGTTAGTAAAAAACTTAAACAAAAATTTGACAATCTTAAAAGACTTACATAAATACCAATACTTTCTTAAAAAGTTTTTAGCTTGTAACCAAATATCTTCAACGGGATTCTGTTGGTCCGCATTGGGAGCAAATAAAATACAAGTAATTGACCAATTATCAGGTTCTTTGTCACCATTTAGTTCTAATAAAAAGTCTCTAAATTCTCCATATTTATGATAACTAGCTCCATCCCAAATCAAGATAATCTTGCGATTTTTATATTTATTTTGTAAGTATTTTATGAATTCAACTGTTGATTTTCCATCACCAGATGGATAACTTTGAACATGGAATTCTTTGCTTTGATAATTGAGTGCGCCAAAATAAGTTTGTCTATCTTTTTCATTGGTAATTGGGACTTCAATTCTGATTCTAGATTGACCCCAAACATAACCAGTCAGATCGCCATGAAGTAGATGACATTCATCTAAAAACAATACTATTATTTCCCCAGATTCTATACATGACTTGTTTTTAAATAAAATATCGTTAATTTCTTCCGTCTTTTTTTTTACCAGTTCTTTATCAAATTTAGGATTGGTTTTTTGAGTTTTTTTCCAACTAATTTTCGCCCGGTTGAAAAGTTCATAGTAACTCTGTTTTGATTTATATATCACACCAAATTCTTGCTCTAAATAAGTAACTAACTCATCTAAATTCCAATATTCTTTATTCTTTAGCCACTCGATTACTTCAGTATTTTGTCGAGCTGTTAAATACCCTTTTGACCCTTTATGTCCTAGTTTGATTCCTGCGATGCCTTTGGTTTTAAATTGTTTTTTCCAATAACCAATAAAAAAATTACTTACACCTAAAATTCTGCTAATCTCATGGTAGATAATACCTGAGGTCGCCATTTTTACAGCTATTGCTCGTTTTAGTTCTCTGGCATCGATATCGCTTTTAATGAAAGATTCTAATTGGGCTATTTCTTTTTCTCTATCTTTTTGTTGCAGTTGTAAGTTATTCATTTTTTTATGGTCACAATTAAGTATTGCATATAATTGTATCATAGTTTTGATAATGATTTAGGATTGCTATATCGATCGGGTTGACGCGAATCAGCCTCAAAAATATTATCAGTTTACGGTAAATGAGCCTGGTTATGTAACGTGGAATTTCACCAGTCTCAACCCTGTTTCAGGAGTTCCCGGTCCCCCGAACGTAACCATCATCAAAGCTGACGGTAGTTCTGCGTCTCATCGCTTCCATAAAGGGGGTTCTGTTAATATGTTTGTAGGAACGGAGGGACAGACTTCTTTTTCAGGCGGCGATTTCTACGATCCGGGGACGTACTATCTCAAAGTCGGCGGCGTTGGGTCTACTTTAAAAGATTACAGCATATCAACTCAGTTTAGTGCCGATCGAGTTGCGAGTTTTGCTGGGAATGTACAGTACAGAACTCAGCCCTATAAGTCGTTTGAGGACAGCCAAACTGCGGTGTTCTCAGGGCCGACTGTCTCTGAGTTAAAGAATTTATCAGGTCAGGTCACTTATAACAATACAGATTTCAACAGCGGGGTTGCTAAGTATGGGTTTGAAGTGAATGAGTCGGGAAAATTCAGGATAAATTTGAATTCTCCCAACGGTAAAATGGAACTGAACATTAATAAATTTATCGGTTCTGAAGATAGACCAGTACAAATTGGTGGCTTTGGTGGGGTTCCTGCTAACTCCGATGGATGGTTGGAAGTCGATCTGAATAAAGGGCGCTATGAGATTGAAGTGAAAACTCCCTGGGATTACTGGCGAGAACCTGATTGGAATTCGGCTCAGCAGACGCTGGTACGACCTTATACGTTGAATGGCACTTTTACTCCCAATGCGCCACAACCCGGACAAGGGAAAGTTCCTGCGTCTGCTGGGGCATTTGATAAGACTGTGGTGAGTAGTGGGGTTGTTAATCACTATTACAAGAATGGGTATTTGACGGTGCAGCCTTCGGGTCAAGCAAGTTGGTATAGCTATGGCGGTGGCGGGGTTACGAAGGTTACTGTGGTACCCATACCCGATAAATTGTCTCCAGATTATGCCGGAAATTCACCGGATATGGCTCGTAATATTGGGAATTTAATTGGCACGAAAACTTTTCAGGATGTTATTGATAAAAATGACCGCTCAGATTACTACAAATTCGATATTACCACGGAAAGTAAAGTTAATTTTGCTTTGAGTGGAAAGATGGGAAATACAGGGTTTTATTTGTTCAAAGACTGGAAGATAAACAGCGACACATCTACACATATTGATATTCTTTCAGGTACTACTCCCGGTGTTGTTCCAGAGTTTAGCGAGACTCTCAAACCGGGAACTTATTACGTGGTCGTTCACAAGCCCGAAGGTTATGATGGTGGTGAATATGACTTGAAATTGTCGGCAATTCCTCTAGGTGACCCGGATGGCAATTACTCAATCCCAACTTCCCAAGTTATATTTGCTTCGGCTGACTTGGGTGATGGCATAGACCACAAGGCGGTTGGGAGCAGCATTGGTGGAAATCTTGACCGTGAGGATTATTATCGGTTTACTCTGGATAAAATATCTGATGTTGACATCCTGTTGAGCGGAGATAATGCAAAGGCAAAATTCTATTTAGCTAAAGATGTTAACGGTAATGGAAAAATAGATTACGGTGAGGGTTTACAGTGGGCGAATCAGGATGCGAATAGCAAAAAGATTTCTCGGTCTTTAAGTCCTGGTACTTATTATGTTGTTGTGAACTCAGACGATCGCGTCAACCAGACAAAGTACAATCTTAATGTCGATACTAAGCCGGAAACAGCAGGAAATTCTCCCTCAGCGGCTCAAGATATTGGTGTTTTGAATGGCAGCAAAACTGTCAAAGGATTAGTTGATACCAAAGCAGATGTCTACGATTACTATCGGTTTAAGTTAGACGAACCTGGGAATGTCAGCTTGAAATTAGATAAGTTGATAGCCACATCATCTAGCGATAGTCAGGGTATAACTCCTGTCGTGAGTGTGGAATTGATGAATGCTAACAATCAGATTTTGGCAAGTGGTCGCGGCGATTCATCTTCAGCAGCTTCTATCAATGGATTTTTGCAGCCTGGATATTATTATGTTCGGGTCAATTCTACTGACACAACTGGTTACGCGAGTTACGAGTTGACTCTGAATGGTGAACCTGCTTACAAGAAAGCAATTGATGCTGAGTATGCACGTTATCAAGGGTTATTAGGATCTCCTACTACTGGCTATTGGCCGGCTGCTGATTCACCAAATGGAACAAAGGGCTACGGTCAAAATTACGATTATGGCCATGTCTTCTGGACTGCTCAATCTGGGGCGATCGCACTGTGGTATGGCTTCGCTAATACTTACAATCAAAACGGCGGTTCTAACGGCTGGTTAGGCTTCCCGACTAAAGGAAAATGGGATTGGGAAGGTGGGCAACGTATTGATTTTGAAGGGGGATACATTTATTGGACAGAAAAGGAAGGGGCAAGAGCTTTCAAAAATAATGAATTACCTTGGGAGAAATCCATCGCTGCTGAGTATGTACGTTATCAAGGGTTATTAGGATCTCTTAATACTGGCTATTGGCCGGCGGCTGATTCACCATATGGAACAAAGGGCTACGGTCAAAATTACGATGATGGTCATATCTTCTGGACTGCTAAATCAGGGGCGATCGCACTGTGGCATGATTTCGCTGATACTTACAATCAAAAAGGTGGTTCTAACGGCTGGTTAGGCTTTCCGACAAAAGGAAAAGAAGACTGGAAAGATGGACAACGTATTGATTTTGAAGGGGGATATATTTATTGGACTGCTCAATCTGGGGCGAAAGCTTATCGCTTTAACGAATCTCCGAGTTTAGACAAAACAGTTGGTTACGACGGTACTAACACCCATCAAACTTACGTTAATACTTTCAACCGCAATGGTGGGGCTTCGGCTTTGGGTTCTGCCACTGGTAATGTGCATCCTGCGGGAACGGGAAATGGCTATCTTCAAGAATTTTCAGGGGGTTCTGAAGGTTCTGGGGCAATTATGAAGTCTGGTGCTAACGATAATTCTTTTTGGGTTGGCGGTGACTTTTGGAATGCTTACCAAGGTGCAGTTAATACCCAACATGACTGGGGCTATCCTACTTCTGATCGATTTGTGAATGAAAATGGATGGCCGGCACAGAATTTTCAAAACGGCAAAATTGTACAACAAGACGGAAAATTATATTTTTATCTGGTAAACCAAACATCATCTAATTCCGATCCTAGCCCTACGCTAACTCCGTCTCCTAGTCTCCTAGGGAGTATGTCACTTTTGTAGTGAGTAATTATACTCAGGCAGCTTGTCTCTGATTTCCAATTAACCCGTTCAAGTAA
>NZ_JAUBSF010000238.1:0-1173 GCF_036704615.1 Microcoleus sp. K4-B3 | reverse complement strand
AAGTTACATCGTCAAATATTTTTAACTGGTTTACACACTGCTGTTATTGTACCTCATCTTTTTGAGAAAGGCTATATGTAATTAAATTGCTACGATGATTCCACACAGAGATACTCTTTTAAAGGCACGTAAAGTCTATTCACAATGTGCGAACAAAGTAGAAAAAAGTATTGCAGCCCAAGGACTTACTCCATTGCTCTCAACCCAAGTTATTGGAATAGGTGTTGCGACTGAATGGGTAAGACGTGCGGCAGAGATGGACAACATTCATTACATGGGCAAGAACTTAAATAAATCGAAAAGTAACGATTTGTTTAAGTAGGTAGGCGGGAAAAAACATATCTATGTAACAAAACATTAAGTTACCTAATTGGAGTTAAACTTAAGACGTTGTGTAGTGTAATTTCCCCTTTGTCCTCTAACTTCTACTCCATGAATTACGGCGTAGGCGAGTTCTAACTCATCATCAAACATTTGTCCTGCCAATTCATCTTTTTTAATGTGTTGCCACTCCAATTCAATGGGGTTCATTTCCGAACAATACTTGGGCAAAAAGAAGATATATAAACCTTGATTTTCCCACTTTGGCCATAACTCTTGGACTTCTTTGCATCTGTGTATGGGGCCGTTGTCTTGTACGATTACTCTCCGTCGTCCAATCTCAGCAGCTTCCTGGGCTTCTCGCTCCATCATTTTGATATAAGCTTTTCGATCGACACCCCCAATTACTAAACCGTAAACAAAACTGATTCCCTGTTGAAGAAGTCCGACAATACTTAGTCTACGACCACGCCGTTTCGTTTGTTCTAACCGTTTTTGCTCACCTATTTGGTAATAAGTATAACCGGGTTCACTCCACGCACAAAACCCTGATTCATCTAAATACTTTAAGTCAATTCCTCCCGCCGCTGCCTCTAATTGCAACATATCTAAGTCGGATTGCTTCGTTTCTTGTACTATAGGGTCTTGTTTTCCTTTATGACTTTTTCTAAGCGAATTTCCAAATAAACCTTTTTTTTTAGTATCCGTCTTAATCGATCGGCACTTAGTTTAACAGAACGTTCTTTTTCTAATTTCTGGACTAATTGAAGACTGTTACAGCGGTTCCCGCTGTTAAGAAGTACAATAACAACAATTAGCTTTCCCAATTTCTGAGATGTTGAGGATTGATTA
>NZ_JAUBSF010000144.1:0-9190 GCF_036704615.1 Microcoleus sp. K4-B3 | reverse complement strand
TATCATTATTATTCCATAATATTTCTATCCCAAGAGGTATTGACAAAATCTACTCCCTTCTAACTTGTTACCAATGGTGTAGCATCCAGGCTGGATGTCGTGACGGGGATGCTTAATGTAGCCGTTGAGATTGTTGCACAATTCGATCGTCTGCCGATCGACAAATTCAAAACCCGCACCGTAAGCGTCACCAATCGCTAATTCTATTAACATATATTTAATCCGGTTTCCTAATATTTCATTCCCTGTTTTTCCCGTAAATTTAAAATAAAAAAACAACCCAAAGCAGCCTACTTATCTAACACGCGCCATCTTTAGTCAACACTACCCAAATTGTTTTGCAAATCAGACTAATGTCGTAAAAAACAGACCATTTGCGCTGATAGTCTAGATCCATGCGCACAATATCGTCAAAGTCTTTCACTCCAGACCGTCCGTTGACTTGCCACTCCCCAGTCAGGCCGGGTTTGACATTTAAACGCTGCCAGTGAACATCGTCATAGCCAGCAACCTCATCGGGAGTTGGCGGTCGAGTTCCCACCAAACTCATGTCGCCGACTAACACGTTCCAGAATTGAGGCAACTCGTCCAAACTCGTCCTCCGCAAGAAGCGGCCGACGCGGGTAATTCGCGGGTCATTTTCATTCTTAAAAATGTGACCCTTGGCTTGGTTGTTAACTAGGTGTTTGAGCTTGTCTGCACCGACAACCATCGATCGAAATTTCCACATTCTGAAATGTCGCCCTTTGAAGCAGCAGCGGACTTGAGTGTACAGCAGCGGGCCCGGATTGTCCAACAGCATCGCCACTGCCACCGGCACCGCCACCGCAACAGCAATTGCCAGTCCCAGCAGCGAGCCCAAAATATCGATCGACCGTTTTACCTTGCTCGTTACGGATCGGTGATGTTGTTGTTTTGATACACTGACTCTGTAAGTAAATTCTTGAAAAAATAAGGACAGCATTTCTGATAATGATGATTTCGACGAGGCACCCATCGGAAATTTCATATGATTTGTCTCAACTTTAACGATCTCTTACGTCCATCTTATTAGCCATCTCAAATCTGCAGAACCTCAAATGCTGAGCTTTGCAAAATCTTTAAAAAGCAACAACATTTTTATAAACTTTCTGTGTATTTCCTCTAAAAAGGTATAAACTTTATGTAAACTTAAGTAAATTTACATAACAAAGTTACTCTTGACCACAAAAAACCCGGTTTCTACTAGGAATGTTCGGGGAACCACAGGGAGGATTCCACTGAGAAACCGGGTTTTTTGCCGTTTAGCGATAAGTATCCGTGCGAACATCCCAAGCAATTGTTAGCGGTTCTAACAATTTTTGCTGGCTGCTAGAAGCGAGTTTGCCTAAATATTCGCGAACAACAGAGGCTTGTTCGAGATTCAAGCGATAACCCAGTGAGACATCTTCAAAGAAAAGCGGCTCCGCCAAAATTGCTTCCCAATCGGGATTTTGCCTCGACTCCTCGCCCAGCAGCATGAAATCTTCCTCCGCAGGCACAAGTCCCGCCGGCAAATTTCCTTCCAAAATCCGCAGAATCCGGGGTTCGCAGGTGCGGGTATTCACGCCCTGGCGTTCCAACAACTGCAAAATTTCCTGAAAGCTCAGAGGTTCCTCACCCAAAACCTGCATTAATTCCCACAGCAGAAAAAAGTCGCTGTACTGCTGCTGCGACACATCCAAAATTTGAGGATAAAGAGCCAAACTCGCCAACCCGCAGGCAACTCGACCAATTTTTTCTGAAAAATTTGTACTTGGAGATACAGAATTTAATCCAGAATTGTCAATTTCCAAAATATCTCGATCGACCTGCAATTCCTGGTCTTGAACAACGATCGCATTCGGCAACTTCTGCCGCAACCAGCGGGCGATCGCAGGCCAAGCACCCATACCCCCTGCACAAATCGCCTGATTAATCCCCGCCGGCGACATTCCCGCGCGACTGAGCAAAGCATTCAATTCGCGGTTCAACTGCTGCACAAAAGGCACTAAAACCAGACTTTCCAAATCTTTGCGCTTCACATCCCAATGCTGCTGGCCAATATCCAAAGCAAAACTTTTTTGATGTTGCAAAATAACTTTTATTTGCCTTGCCGCCTCTAACAATTGCAGCCCAAAAGCAGAACCTTGTAACCGCTGCTGCAATTGATAGCGGTTCGGCAAATCTGGATGCCCAGGACGTGGCAAATCGATCGACATTCCCCAAGTTTCATTTTTAGCCAACAACTGACAGATAATATCCTGATCGAAAGCATCGCCAGCAAAAGCAAAACTGTGGCAAGTAAAATCAGCACGAGTTAAATCTTGAAGATTGGACGGCAACTCAACTAAAGCTAATTCCACCGTCGCCGCCCCCGCATTCAAAATCAAAGTTCCCCCGCTAAAAGACGAAGCATTCACCGTCAGCGGTGCAACTTCTTCACCGCCCTTAGCAGAATCGACGGCTGACGACTCGACTTCCATGCCATTTTTCACAGGAGTTACAGCAGCAAGCAAAGTGGCGATCGCATCTTCCACCACAAAAATTTGCGAACCAGAAGCCACCAGAGACGCGCCCAAAACAGCCTCCCGCAGATTAAACCGATAAGCATCCGACCAACCGGCAGGAGTCCCCAAAATTACACCCTGCAAGTCTAAAAGCGCCGCATCAAGAGTTTCTGGCGTCAGTCCCGAAGCCCTACAGACTAAATTGGAAACTGGCAATCCTGCAAAAATCGCCCTCGGTGCAGAATCTAAAACTTCCCCCGACGCGCCAAATTTTTGCCCCTGCTTCCTCGGATTCAAAGTAGCCAGCAGTGCCCGCACACCTTGCAGCGGCAAGGCGATCGAAAAAGCCTGCAACGGCGACCACTGCAACAGCGGTTCATAGATCCCAGCAGCTTCCCGCTGATAAGGAATGCCCACCTTTAAAGGCAATTTAAAATTTTGCAGTAAAAATTCTCCCGCAGGCAAAGCCAGGGGTGGAATTCCCACCGACTTGACTGCCACCTCTGACCCTGGGGTTCCTGGGGCTGTTTCCGCAAGCACCGCAGCCGAGGGAATCCGAAAGCTGCCGCCAGCAGCGGAACCCTCAGCCTGCGATGCTTCCCAGTAAATCGGGTGCAACTGACGGCTGGCACGATCGACCAAAGCCGCCGACAGCCCGCTGGAACCGAAATCAATACCCAAATACCAGCGAGAATTCGGGCGTTCCCGGGATTGAGTGTCCGAGTCAGGGAAGGCCGGGGCGATCGCACCTGCAACAGAATAAAGCGCCGACTCTTGCTGCTGCGCGGCCAACTCGCTCAACTCCGTTTTCCTCTCAACAACTCCTGCTTTACTCTCTGTCGAAATTAGGTTTTTTTTTTATTTTCTGGAGGACTCGATCGCAGTTCGTTAGTTTCGGCAGTTTCTGGAGGAGGAGAATCAGTCAAAGGTCGATCGGTCTCGGTCAAACTAGCCAAAATCTCGTCTAGCGTCAAGTTCGACTCGTCTTCCTCAGCAAACAAGTCATCCTCAAGTTCGTTTTCCAAAACAAAGGATTCATCCTCAGATGAGAGTTCCAACACATCGGAGAACAAATCCTCCAGCGTGCCGAGTTCTTCCTCTGCGACCTCGGCAAAGGGATTTTTTGCACCGCCTTCCTCGGGGGAACTCGCCGATAAATCCAAGCTGTTAGCGGCTGAGGAATTCGATCGCCGGGAGCTAGTATTTTCTAATCCCTCCAGATTGTAGAGGTCTGCCTCCAAAAGTTCCAGAGTATTGTTGTCCAAATTTAGAGCTCGATCGAGGTCATCTTCTAATGCCTCGACCGGCAGCAAATCCTCGTCCGGCGAAGCTTGGATGTAGCCATCATCAAGCCGCTGCGACGAAGTGCCGGACTCGCCTGTTTGAAAATCACCGATTCTCGACAAACCGGGCGCGGCACTGGGGCGGTTCCGGCTAATTTCAGCAGGCGTTCTCAATGGCAAAGGTGGCGGTTCAGGCATCGCAGCGTCGAACTGCTCGCCTCGGTTTTGAGCCGTTTCTAGATTTTCTCGATCGTCCGCGTCAATTTGCAGCGAGGCGGTTGAGACTGGCGGTTCTGAAACTTGAGGTACTGATGCCACTTGCGGTTCAAATAAACCGGCACTATCTAAAGTTAAAGATTCTACAGAATTACCTATTACGAATTCTGAATCTGGATTTACTAAAATATTTTCCAGTGATTCGCCTTCATCCAGCAGATTTACAAACAAATCTTCGGTCATATTTAGGGCGTCGGCAGTTTCATTATCCGACGCCGCTTGATATTGTACAGCCTCACTTGCGGTTTCAAATTCAGTATTTTGGGGTAGTACAGTTTCGAGTTCTAATTCTACTTCTGCGACTGCTTCTCCCGCGAACAAACTTGCATACAAATCCTCAATATCTTCGCCTGTTTCTGCTAATTTATTTTCCGATTCAGCGCCGGAAAAGGCAATTGTCGGTCTAGGTCTTTCGGGTGCCGAACCGAACAAATTCTCTTCCAAGTCAGGGAGCGAAATTGGGGATTGAATGCGGTCGCGGTCGCGCCTCAACTGTCCGAATTGCGGAGAAATTTCTGTACCGGCGTAGGGCAATCTGTCTTGTTCTCCGAATTCGCCGGTGCGATTGGACTGCACCAAGTCTCCACTCTGAGTGTCAGGGGCTGACTGTTCGATCGCAGTATTTGAGAGGGCTGGAGCGGCATCAGACGGATCGGCTGCGTTTGGGATGACTGTTTCGAGATTTGCTAAATCGATCGGCTGCTGCACGTAGGAAGACGCTTCTCGCCCCAACTGTACGGCCAAGTGGTTGACGAAAGCCGCGAACATCGCCTCGCTCTGCTGGCTCAAACCGTACATATTTTCGAGTTCTTGTCCCAACGAAGCTTGATAGCTTTGCATATTTGCTTGCAAAGCCTCGAACACGATAGCCATCCTAGAATCGAGACTCATCAGCAAACTGTCGGCACGAGATTGCAACAGTTGCATTTGCTCCAACCTTTGAGCCGGCGTCAGCAGCGGGTGTTCTCCTGAGGTTTGTGGGTTAAGTGTTACGTCAATAGCCAATTGTTCATCAGGCGCACTGCCCAAAGAGTGAGTTGCTGCGCTGCTTTGCAATAACTGATTTTCTAGCGAACTTAGAATTTGGGAGAAATCGCTAGTCAAGGTTTCTTCCAAACGGGCAGTCAGTACCTGCAAGAATTCAGAAATGATTTGCTGTTGGTTTGCTTGTTGCTGAGCTAGCGATTGTTGCTGCTGCCGTTGTGCTTCTAGCTGTTTGATTTCTTGAATTAGAGCTTGCTGCTCTTGCCGCAGAGCTTCTATGTCTTCTTGGAGCGGCTCCGTCAGGCTTGAACGCAGGTGGCTGATTTCTCCGGTTACGGCAAGCATGATTTGCTCTGCGGCTGAGGGGCTAGGGGCCCTGGGCGGCACTTTGGGCACTGGAACTGGTTGCGGGCGGACATTGGTACTGGCGGGCGCCTTTTTGGCCGCTAGTTTGGAGTCTGAGGAAACCAGATAAGCGCGAACTCGCTCTAAAAGTTGGCGCTGGTGGACAGTATCGATCGAACCCGTCCAAGGCAAGCGGGGTGCGGGCTTGCTGAGTACCTCGTCAATCTCAGCAATCAGTGATTGAATTTTGTACTTCTGAGAATTCAAGGGGGGAACCTCTGGGAATGCGGCTTGGGAGAAACTTTACCGAAAAAAGACTGAAGTCAGGCGGCAGCGATGCCAATACATAGAATAATCTGAATGCGAGTCCGTCAATAATTGACTAATATTTTCTGACAACTGTTAATTAACCTTTTATCTTCGGATAACTTCTATTGCCTATGATAGGTTAGCCGGTACTTCCGCACCAAATGCTCGCTTCTATCAACTGCAAGTGCTGCCAAATTCTGCGTCTGCTTTCCTGTTTGCCGGGCCGGAGGTCGATTCCTGCTCGGGATAGCTGCGATCGCACGAACTTTTGTCTTCACCCGCTCTAACGGCCTGCCGCACACCCGTCACCCCAAGTTTGGCTAGCGTGGCGGCGCCCCACTGTCTCTTCATCTTTCACCGACTTGAAAAAAACCTCAAACAATTTGCGATTTGGGATGCCGGGATTCGGGATTGTCTCCGTACATTCGGTTTTAGTAACCTTTCATAATAGCCTTTTATCTGTATTCATGCCTAGATACTAATGGTACAATAATCTCGGGGTAGCAGAAAAGTTTGCTGCGAACTGCGTCGGTTTTGCTCGCTAAGAGCGCCCGCCTTTAGGCTCGCAATAGCTGTCGATTTTGCCGATCGTGCTGACATTTGACAGATTCCAGGCAGTTGCAGTCGGATTGGGTCGCTGTCTGCCTTGCTTGCAGGCTGGTGCTGGTGGATTTTGCCGATCGACTCCAGGGCCGAGTGACAACAAATCTCTCAGCAGTGTTAAGCTTTCTAAGCAAAGTGCTTTCAAAGGTAATTCGATCGGCTCAGTCGCTTGCCACGTTGCTAAAATTTTGTTAATAAAATTTGCTCAGTGGTAGGTATCTAAAAAATTATGGTATATTCTTTAGTTTCTAGCTCGCAATCAGAGCTTAAGGCTATTAATTCCCATATTCGACCTTTGACCGCAAAACTTTAGAGGTAAAATTGCCGATTTTAGATACTTGTTTGTCAAATCTTGAATCTAAAATCGAATGACTCGGCTGCAAGCTATTTCTAACTGCCCAGCGCAGCTCAAGCGCATAAATTAAAATGATGGCCTCATGGAAGACCGCTTTAACACCCGAGATCCGAATTCCAATATAAATCAATTGATAGTTTCTACTCCTTTTTTTGCAGGCTTGCCCGATCCTGTAATCGAGAGAGCAACTCTCCACATCGTTACCCGCAGTCATCCGTCAAATCAAGTGATTTTACTCGAAAATGACTGGGGAACATCAGTGTATTTTATATTGGATGGTTGGGTGAAAATTCGCACCTACAACCTAGACGGAAAAGAAGTAACACTGAATATTTTAGGGAAAGGAGAACTGTTCGGGGAAATGGCCGCGATCGAAGAAGCACCGCGATCGACAGATGTCATCACCCTAGCGCCGACACTGATCGGCAATATGCCATCTCAGGATTTTGTGCAGCTCATTCATACCGAGCCGCTAGCAGGCATTCGCCTCGCTCAACTGATGGCTCGTCGCCTGCGACAAGTCAACCGCCGCCTGCGTTTGCGAGAATCTGACAGTACCTCGCGAGTAGCAGATATTCTATTATTTTTGGCAGAGGGGCAAGGGAAAATCATGTCATCAGGAGGTACAGAAATTCCCAACCTGCCACACAGAGAATTGAGCAGCCTCAGCGGGCTGGCTCGGGAAACAGTAACGCGAGTGCTGAGCAAGCTGGAAAAAAAAGGAACTATTCAGCGCGAACGTGACGTTTTGTGCATTCCCGACCTGCACGCCTTGGAGCGTCTGTTAGTCTAGAAGTATCAGAGATTGCTAAATTGAATCTAATTCAAAAGCACTCTCTGTTAACTAACTGATATTGATGATTTCCCGCCGGAGGTAAAGCTATGAGTTTTAAGAAAATTTTTGTTGCCTTAGATGATTCTGAACTTAGCCACCGCGTCTTCAGTCAAGCTTTAGAATTAGCTCTGAGCGATCGGGCCCAGGTGATGCTATTTAACTGCGTTACTGTCAACTCGCTGGGCGAGACTGCCGTGCCAATTCCGGTAGATTTGGGTATGAATGTCGAGTTAATGAATCAAGCTTATCAAGCTCAACGTTTGCGGCTGGAAACTGAGGTAAAACAGGCTTCGGGTTTTCTGAAAAAATACTGCGACGCGGCAGCAAAAGAAGGATTGCAGGTGGAATTTGACTGCAAAATGGAGGGCGCTCCGGGGTATTCTATCTGTGAATCCGCCCAAAATTGGGGCGCAGATTTAATAGTGTTGGGGAGGCGCGGCCGCACGGGGTTGGCAGAAGCTTTCCTCGGCAGCGTCAGCAATTATGTCGTTCACCACGCATCTTGTTCGGTTTTTGTAATTCAGGAAGTCAAAGCCGAAAAATGATGCTGCTGAAAATTTTTGCTGAGAAAGTGTATCTAAAATAAGAATCGCGTTCGTACCTAAACCCGGTTTCTGCGAGCAAGATTAAATTTGGCCGCGAAGCATTCAAAGAGTGAAACCGGGAATCAGCCGTATAGCGCCCAAGTCCTGTAACATCTAAAATCTAAAATCGGAAAACCGGGAATCAGCCGTATAGCGCCCAAGTCCCGTAAAATCTAAAATCTAAAATCTAAAATATAAAATCGGATGAGTGATTTTTTGTCAGCAGATGCTGGGTCTAATTCGGGCAGTTCACCCACTACAAATAACGAGCCGGAAACCGCCGATATTTCAGCAATGGCTGGCGATCGCACAAATCCAGATCCGGGGAAGCGCGAATTAGGGGAAGCGCCTTTAAGGCTCGTAGAAACGGCATTTTTGGCAAGTACCGCTAGCTTGATTTGGCTGGTAAATTATTACTTTCCGCTGGGGCCTTTGCTGCGGGTTTTTTTCCCGATACCGATCGCCCTAGTTTACCTCCGCTGGGGCAACCGAGCCGCTTGGATGGCAGCTTTGGTATCGGGTTTGCTGCTGTCGGTACTCATGGGCCCGACGCGGAGCATTTTATACGTGATTCCTTTTGGAATTATGGGAGTTGCGCTGGGAGGACTTTGGAGGCGCAAAGCGAGTTGGTCTTTATCTATTAGTTTGGGCGCGCTAATTGGTACTGTAGGCTTCTTTTTTCGGTTTTGGCTGCTGTCAGCTTTGGTGGGTCAAGACCTCTGGGTTTACGTAACAGCCCAGGTAACAGAGATGGTGGAATGGGTTTTTGTGAAGCTGGGCTGGCTTAATGTACCGAGTTTGAACACTATTGGGGCGATCGCCGCCGGGATGATTTTGGTTAACAATATTGTCTATTTATTTGTAGTGCATTTAGTAGCTTTGCTGCTGTTAGATCGTTTGGGAAATCCGATTCCGCGGCCACCGCGCTGGGTGCAACTTTTGATCGATTATGAAGAGTAGTTATTGGGCATGGGGCATGGGGCATGGGGCATGGGGCATTGCTAATTGCTACTAAATAACTAATGACTAATGACTAAGCTGTTAAACATCTAAACTGCATTAACTAAGTTGCCTTTATTTTTTATCTTTCGGTTCCATTTCATAATTAG
>NZ_JAUBSF010000237.1:0-1190 GCF_036704615.1 Microcoleus sp. K4-B3 | reverse complement strand
GTAGAAGTTCACGGGGGTAGCAAAAACCCAAAAAATCTGATAAGGTGAGGCACATGGAGAAGACAGTGCCGGAATTAATGGCGGCAATCAGCCCAGCAGAGTGGGCGCAAGTGCCAGATAGCGTCCTCGAACTAATTTACGAATTAGTGCGTAGGATGGATCGGGTTGAACAGGAAATAGCGGAACTGAGAACAGAAAACGAGCTTCTCAAAGAGCAATTAACCAGAACTTCGGCAAATTCATCACAACCACCATCGAAGAATCCTCAAGGATTTAAGCCCAATCGAAAGGAACCCACCGGCAAGAAGCGGGGTGGGCAACTAGGACATTCGGGACACGAACGGAAGCTATACCCGACCCAAATGTGTCAAGAAGTAATCAACCATTACCCGCAGCAATGTAGTGGATGTGGAGGCATCCTAGGGATTGAAAATAGTGGTCAAGCCTACCGACATCAAGTAGTGGAAGTCCCACCAGTACAGCGGCTCGTCATCGAACATCAGTTTCATCCAATTACCTGTACTTGTTGTGGGAAAGAAAATCAAGCCCCAGAAATGACCGAAATAATTGGGCAGGGTGGATATGGTCCAAGAACAGCAGCCTATGTAGGTCTATTCAGTAGTGAGTACCGACAATCCTACCGCCAAATACGTGCGCTGATGCAGGCGGTGTTTGGGATTGAAATGTCCGTCGGCACTATCAATCGTCTACGGACAGAAGTGAGTGAGGCAGTTAGCGATGCGGTCACAGAAGCCCAACATTACATCCAGCAGCAGCCGACTGTGGGAGTAGATGAGACTGGATTTCAGCAGCGGAATGGAGATGGTCAAAATGCCACCAAGACCAGTGGTTGGCTGTGGGTGGCAGTAACGCCATTGATCCAGAGCTTTCAGGTAATTTTAAGTAGAGCTAGTAGTGCTGCTCAAACGGTTGTGGGCGAAACTTTTAGTGGATTTATCACCAGTGATCGTTGCCCTGCCTATAACTGGGTGGATGTCCATCGCAGGCAACTGTGCTGGGCGCACCTCAAACGAGATTTTATTCAAATATCCGAACGAGTTGGAGCTTCTGCCCAAATAGGCAAATCCTTGCTGGAGCAGGAAAAAGAGCTTTTCAATCTCTGGCATAAATTTAGAAATGACCAACTCACTCGTTCGGAGTTGAAAGAAAGGGTTGAACCTATTAAGACT
>NZ_JAUBSF010000236.1:0-1192 GCF_036704615.1 Microcoleus sp. K4-B3 | reverse complement strand
CTCAAACAATTTATCATTGATACGATCGTAAGTGGAGATGGAGACGTACCATTATATCTCAAAATAGATGACGGAAACGCCGACGATAAAAGTGTCTTTGTGTCAAGATTGAAAGAGTTTAAAAATCAGTGGACATTTGACGGAATCTGTGTAGCAGATAGTGCCTTATACACAGCGGAAAATTTGTCAGCAATGGCAGAAATGAAATGGATAACCAGAGTGCCATTCAGCATCAAATCAGCTCCAAATAAAATCTGCAACATTGAAGATAGTGACTGGGAAAACTCTCAAATAAAAGGCTATAAAATAGCAACCAAAACCAGTGAGTAGGCCAACATCAAACAAAGATGGCTAGTAATAGAAAGTTAAATCAGAAAACAAGCAGATTTTTAAAAAATAATCAAGCAAGTAGAGAAACAGTTAAAATCAGCCAAAGCCTCACTGCGTAAGCTATCCATACAAAACTTTGCTTGTATTACCGATGCATAAATTGCAATAAAAAAGTTATCAGATTCATGGAAATATCACCAAATAACAGAAATTAAATCCCAAAAAAAACCAGTTAAAACAACAAAAATAAAGCTCAAAAAATCGAGCAATACACAGACAAGACTCTATCAAGTAACGGGTGAAATAGAACCCCTAATTTCAGCAATCGAAGCGGAAAAAGTCAAAGCTGGGAGATTTATATTAGCCACAAATATCTTAGATACTAAAGCAGTGAGCAATTCACAGGTATTATCGGAATACAAAGCGCAGCAAAGTAATGAGAGAGGATTTAGATTTATCAAAGATCCGTTATTTTTTACTGCCAGCGTATTCGTGAAAAAGCCGGAGCGAATTGAAGCAATCGGAATGATAATGGGACTGTGTATGAAGCGTGTATAACCTAGCGCAAAGGAAATTGAGACAACAATTAGAAGCTACCAATGAGCAAGTGAAGAATCAGGTAAAAAAATTGACCAATAAGCCAACAATGCGCTGGATATTTCAGATGTTTCAGGCGGTGCATTTAGTGACGATAAATGGCTCGAATCATGTCAGCAATTTAACCCAAGATCACCAAGATATCTTGCGGCATTTAGGAAAGTATTGCTGTCAATACTATTTAATAGTTTCAAGTGAATAACGATTGAGATCGAGGTGTAGATATTTGTGAATAATTTTCATTAATTAGTCAAGACAATTTGCT
>NZ_JAUBSF010000235.1:0-1237 GCF_036704615.1 Microcoleus sp. K4-B3 | reverse complement strand
CTTTCCCAGCTTGTTTTTTATAGACCATCATATTTTCGCCTTTTTGTCAACCTCTTTTACTGGACTGGCGCTCTAGGCTTGCACAGACTCATTTCGCTGAGCGATCGCACGCGCCTTGAAAACACGTTGAATCGTTTTTAGATTGCACTTTTTCTGGTAGCTCTGGATGATTGCAAAACCCTTACAGGATGCTAATTCCTCACTCAACTGATTGAATAGAGATTGACCTGCGCTCAGTCCAGCTTGTTGTTGCTCAATGGTTGAGGAACGACAAAGTACGCATACAAATAACGTATGTTGAGTCATTACAGTGAGATTTTTAATACAGTGCTTTAACTAGCGATCGTGACGGAATTGATGCTGACAAATTTTCAATGTCGTGCTTGAAATAAAATAGAAACGGAGACAAAATGATAAAATCATTAGCCTTTTTGTCTGTGTTGATTCAGCTTTGCCTTGTTCTTTTATTTAATAAACGGATGGATTGATGTAGGAATTTGTCCTCTACCGTGTAGATAAGTTCGTAACCTAGGATTCAGAGGTTGGTGTGGTATAAATCAGGTTAGCCTTAATTGTTTGATACTGATTAGTTAAGCATTTTCGCAGGATAATTGTCTTGTTTTCGGTTTAAATTTTGCTCATTTTTTTCTACCTGTTCGTAGCATTGAGTCGGCGTGATGGGCAGATTATTCAACTATAAAAAAGTAACTTGGTTGAAAGATTCCAACAAGAATGCGGTTTCATTGGCATGATTATACAGCGGTTCCCGCTGTTATGCGGAACCATAAATATAAATAAATAAAATCTCATTAAAAATTCACGATCCCAAGTTAAAATTATTCTCCGTTCTATCAAGACGACTAATTATCAATAATTAGTAAAAGCGATAGATTTTGCATTCAATTAAGTTACATTATAAAATCTTTGAATCTGGTTTAGTTACTGCTGTTATTGTACCTCCTCTTTATGAGAAAGGCTTTAGATATTCATACTGGTGGACAATTATTAGTTTTTTTTATATTTAGATTTATTAATTTTCAAAAAATTTAATAAAAGCTTAGATTATACTTATTTGTAGTGCATTTAAAGAGTTTGAAAAAATTCTGCCATAAATATAAGTATACCTACTTAGAATACCGCCGATTCTTCAATTTCTTATTAGTGAAATTACACACATGATCCCTAGCTTTTTCGGTTACAACCTAAGCGAAGCTATTTACGAAAGTGTCAATACTAT
>NZ_JAUBSF010000143.1:0-9651 GCF_036704615.1 Microcoleus sp. K4-B3 | reverse complement strand
GCTTTTTCCTCAACTCTTGTTCTATTATAGCATATTGTCCGGTGATGTCCGGCTAATTTTTTATTGAGTTAGCACTCTTCCCGACCAATTGCCCCGGTGCGATCGGCCCATTTCTAAAGCTGCCGGCAACTGCGCCATCGCTGACTCTAAAATTGCCACCACATCCACAGGGTAGCGCCAAGAACTCGACTCTTCCATGCGCGCCGCATTCGCCAAACCACCAACCAAACTCGCGAAAACAGTTTCTGCCCCTTGCCAATTCACTGCATCCAGCGCTTCTAACGCCTTGTTAATAAAGTCGAGGCTGTGACCGACATCAATGTAGCGGTGGTCAGTAGCGGCCGCAAACAGCATATCAGCAATTTGTTCTCGTTCAAGAGGCGCGCGTACTGCTGTCAACAAACATCGTTCCGCCGCTTCGCTGTCTCTGATTTCAATAAATTGCCGGAACCAGCTTTTGAGTGTCTCTGCATCAACCTCAGCATTAGGCAGGGGGTGAACCGCAAAGTGAGGAGGTGCGCCTGCACTATCGCGGGCCACTGCCGAAAGTCCCTGATAAAGGGCGGGGGGTCGGTCTTCTGGATCGAGATAAGGCAGGATATTCATCAAGCAGGTGTGGATCGATAAACCCGTATCCCATCCCGATTTGTTGTAGCGGGTGCCAAATTCTAATCCGATTTGGAAAGGTTCGCTGGCAGTTGCCCCCATATCTAGCAAGGCAATCACTGACTTGGCAATGACTAGAGAAATTCCTTGTTCTAACCCATCTTGAAGTCTCTGGCGCTGGTGGGAGTAGGGGTCAAGCTGTTGTGCTAAATTTACCCAAACTTCCCCGTCGCGAATTTCCGCTGGGAACGATCGCACGTCGTCGGCCCAAGAGTCAAAAGTACCGCCGCTGGCGACATCAAAGCGGGCGTAGTGCCAAGGACAGGTGACTATGCCATCTTTGCAAGTGCTGCCGTTGAGGGGAAAACCCATGTGGGGACAGCGGTTGTCGATCGCGTATACCCGATCGTTTGAGTAAAAAAGGGCGATCGTGTGTTTTTCCAAATTCACTAACAAACTGCCCTTTGTCTCGACTTCTGCAAGTTTCGCAGCGCGAACGTAATAGCCTGAAGTCTCAGCCATAAGTTTTTAAACTAATTTATATATAAACTAGATTAACTCACTGCCAGGGTATTTGCCTGAAGTAAAACAGGATTAAAAACTCAAGTCCTGATAGATGCTCGATCGATCGCCCGAAAGTTTCTATTTTAGGTTTATTCCAGATTCATCAGCGATCGCAAAGCTTCTTTCATCTCCTCTACAGTTGTTGTCGCCGTACCGAATTGACGCACGACAATGCTAGCAGCCAAATTACCCAAAACTGCCGCTTCCCAACCCGATGCACCGACGCACAAAGCTAAAGTCATTGCTGCTACGACTGTATCTCCAGCACCGGTTACGTCGAATACATCAGTCTTGTTAAAAGGGGGAATGTCCCAACTTTGAATGGCAAATTCCCCCTTTTCACAAATAGATGTTGGAGAAGGTGAATTTTTGATTTCTTCGCCGTTCGCCCTTTCAAACAAAGTCATCCCTTCTTCGCCGCGAGTAATTAGGATTTTTTGAGCTTGAGTTAAGTTCAACAAATCGCGTCCTGCTTGCATTAAAGTTTGAGGGTTTTTGATAGCATATCCGACGGCTTGCTCGGCTTCTGGCAAGTTCGGAGTAAATAACATCGCTCCAGAATATCGCTGCAAATTTGTTTGAGCGTCTACAATTGTTTTGCCGGGAACCACTGCCGATTCGATCGCCAAATTTGTCAAAACTCCGTCGCCGTAGTCGGAACAAACCACTGCATCTACTGTCGGTATTTGCTGCCGGATGTAGTCTGCCAGTTGCAACTGCAAATCTAAATCCGGCAACTCGTCCGATTTGCGATCGACTCGGACAATTTGCTGAGTCACCGACTGCCGCGCGTGCCCGGAAATGCGAGTTTTGGTGACAGTTGGACGCTGCGAATCGATTAAAATCCCAGCCGTATCAATTCCCGCCGCCTCAAAAATACCGCACAAAGCCTTTCCCTGGTCGTCTTTTCCCACCAAACCAGCAACTTTTACTTTGCCTCCCAGTTTGGCTAAATTGTAGACAGCATTTGCGCCACCTCCGGGTACTTGCTGAGTATTTTCGTAGCGCAAAATCAACACAGGCGCTTCGCGGGAAATTCGCTCTACTTGTCCGGTAAGAAACTCGTCCAAGGTCAAATCTCCGATCGCTAATACCTGCGCTCGATGGAAGCAGTCTAATCTTTTCAATAATTGCTCTGTTGAGGCACGCAGTTGAGGCAAAAAATCGGAATAGTCGTTAGTCATTAACCAAAAAAATGAGACTGAGGAGTTGATAATTGAGCGTGGAACGAGCGGGAATTAAAAATCCTAATATTAATTAATAATTAATTTCCTCCCTTGTTTTATTTTTAACTTTTAATTGATTTTCTGACTGGGATTTTGAGAAACCAGTTGCAGGCTGTTGGCGATCGCACTCGCTCAAACAATTGGGCAAAAAAATGCGGATAAAAGCGCAGCCATTCAGACTCAAAAGAAAGTTTTACTGTGTGGAAGTTTCCTTCTACATAAGTGCCTTCAAAAAACAGCAGAATTATTTCAATTTCTGCTTGATGATCGTAATCACCTGAGTCATTTGTTTTTTGAGTGCATCAATTTCCGCTTGCATTTTCGCCATTTTCACAGTCATCGCCTGAATTTCGGCCGCACCCGCTCCAGAAGTGGGTGCAGCAGCGGCGGCTGGGGCTTCCGGCACCGGTTTCTTTTTCGCCAGTACCATCGCCGATTTGATTGCTTCGGTTAGCTGCTTCTTCTCAAAAGGTTTGGCGATGAATGCAAAAAAATGCTTCTCGAAGGGTTTCGGAATTTTTTCCATCACCTCTTCTTCGCGACCCGACATGATTACCAAAGGTATCTTAGAAAGCTCCGGATGGGCTTGCACTTTTTGATACACTTCCCAACCGCTGACTTTCGGCAGTAGGAAATCTAACATAATTAGATTCGGACGGGCTTGACGGATCAGTTTGAGTCCCTCTTCGCCGTCTTTTGCTTCTAGAACTTCAAAGTTACCCTGAGGCAACATCTCTCGGACTCGGACGCGGATGACTTTACTGTCATCGATTACCAAGATTTTTTGACCAGCCACGACTGACTCCTTCAGTAATGAATGAGTGATGATTTGCAACCTTCAGTATATCCCTAACAGAATTCTACCCATAATTCTGGGCGAGTTTAGTTTTGTTGCACCTAGGCGCAATTCTGATTTCGGGTGATACTCCTACAAGTTCAGGGGCTTTGATTTCGGATACGATCGAAGGAATTAACTCGATCGCCACTTAATTATATGTCGCCCCAAACTCCTCAAACTCCTACAGTCAAAGCAGTTGCCGCCCAAATGCGGGGTGAAATCGAGGCGATGCCGCAGTGGTTGCGCAGGCCCGTTGGCAAAGCTAGCGAACTTTCGCAAGTGCAAAAAATTATTAAACAGCGGCAAATTCACACGATTTGCGAGGAGGGCAGATGTCCCAACCGGGGCGAGTGCTACGCCCAAAAAACGGCGACTTTTTTGTTGATGGGGCCGACTTGCACCCGCGCTTGTGCTTTTTGTCAAGTAGATAAAGGTCATTCTCCGATGCCCCTCGACCCGGAGGAACCGCAAAAGGTGGCCGAGGCTGTGCAGTTGTTGGGTTTGCGCTATGCGGTGCTGACTTCGGTGGCTAGGGACGATTTGCCGGATGGGGGTGCGGGTTGGTTTGCCAGGACGATCGCCCAAATCCGCCTTTTGAACCCGGATACTGAAGTTGAGGTACTGACGCCGGATTTTTGGGGGGGAATCGGGAGGAGTTCAGAGGGGGAGAATTCAGGGCTCGATGAGTTGCAGCGAGAGCGGATTCGGACGGTGGTGGAGGCTAAACCGGCTTGTTACAACCACAATATTGAGACGGTGCGCCGGTTGCAAGGGCCGGTGCGGAGGGGGGCGAAGTACGATCGCTCGATCGACGTTCTGCGTATTGTTAAGCAATATGACCCAAATATTCCCACCAAATCCGGTTTGATGTTGGGGCACGGGGAAACCGAAGCCGAGATAGTCGAAGCGATGACAGATTTGCGGGAGGCCATGTGCGATCGGCTCACCCTCGGTCAATACATGAGACCATCTCTAGATCACCTCCCAGTGCGCAAATACTGGACGCCGGCCGAATTTGACCGTTTTGGGTCTATCGCCCGGGAGATGGGGTTTGAGCGCGTGCGATCGGGGCCTCTCGTCCGCAGTTCATACCACGCCGGAGAGAGCGATTGAAATTAATCTCTATTTAACTCGGTATAAACTCGTTGTTACAAAAAATAACTCTAGAGGATTGTGCATAAGTGCGACGCTCTCTGCTATTTGTAAATAGAGTGACATTATGAATTAGGAGCTTTACCTATGGCAGAGATAGCGAAGAACCAATTAAAATCCGAGTCCGTGATGAAAACGGGCAAGTTCCCTTACACCTTTCGCGCAGCCTGGTTTCTGTTGCTGTTAGCTATCAATTTTTTGGTTGCAGCCTATTATTTCCATATCATTGAATAGTTCTGCAAGTTGATTTTTAGCAGACCCTGCTGCTCTCGACCTCAACGTCGAAGAGACGGAGAGAGGGAGAGGGGGAGAGTTTTGAGTTTTGAGTTGGCGAGAATATGACTTCTTCCTTCTAACTAATGACTACTGACTTCTTCCCTCTTCCTTCTAACTAATGACTCCTCTAACGATTTCTCGACGCTTCTAGCTTTGACAACCGCTCTTTAATTTTGATAACATCTTGCTTCGTTTCAATTACCAAAGTTGCTAAATTATCAAACATCGGGTCTCCCGACCGCACTCTAGGATTTGTCCGACTAGCACCCGGAAGGTTAGGAGACTGAGGCCGGTTAACTCTAGAACCTTGATTCTGCAAACTGTAGATTTGTCCTCTGAGTTCAGAAATTTGAGTTTCTAATTGAGTAATGCGAAATTCTAATTGACTTGTGGATTGAGCGGGCGTAAAAATTGGCGCAACAGCAATTGCTAAGGCGCAAGCCAGACACAAAAGACAGATTTTTATGGCGCGATGGCGAATATTTTTCGGCATAGCTTTAATAATTTAAATTATACCAGTTGTACGATAACAAATCGCCGAGATTTTTTGCCTCTATCAGAAGTAGGTCTTATGGCAACTAGGAACGTAGCTATTTTAATGTTCGATGATGTCGAGGTACTGGACTTTGCAGGCCCTTTTGAAGTGTTTTCGGTGACATCAGAATTAAATAAGGGCGATTCCCTTCGGGATAGCTTCGCTTCACGACCTTTTGCAGTCTCTACCGTAGCCGAACATCCCGGTGCTGTCAACGCCCGCAACGGTTTGAGCGTAAATCCCCACTGCACCATTTCCGATTGTCCGCCACCGGATATTTTAATTGTACCGGGAGGACAAGGTACGAGGAAGTTAATCGATAATTCAGCAGTTATTAATTGGATAAAAGATTGTGCGCAAACAGCAGAATTAGTGCTTTCTGTCTGTACGGGTTCGCTACTTTTGGCAAAAGCTGGCTTGTTGGAAGGTTTGGCAGCAACTACACACCATCGGGCATTGGAGTTATTGAGAGAATTAGCTCCCAACACAACTATTATCGAAAATCAGCGATTTGTAGATAACGGCAAAATCATCACTTCTGGGGGAATTGCTGCGGGAATTGATATGTCTTTGCACGTTGTCGGCAAGCTTTTAGGAACAGCACAAGCTGAACAAACAGCAGAGCACATGGAATATAAAATTGGGAATGGGTAACTGGGCATTGGGCATCGGGCATTGGGCATCGGGCATCGGGCATTGTTAATTGTATAATTTGCGCGTTGGGGCGGGTTTTACCAACCATAATTGCCTACAACAAACAATTCGGTAAACCCGCCCCGCCCATACACGAAGGATGCTACTGGACGTGATATCAAGCATCTTCGCCCCAAACTTTTAGTTGTAAATAGACTAATACCAAAGCTAAAGCCATCAGGAAAGTTGCCGCTGCGGCTGCATAGCCAAAATCAAATTGCGAAAAAGCTTGCTCGTAAATATAATAAACTAGCAAATTAGTAGAGTTTAAAGGGCCGCCGCCGGTGATGACGTAAACTTGCTCAAAACTCCGCAGAGTAAAAATAGCTGTAGTGACGGTAGCAAATACTAAAGTCGGTCGCAAACCGGGTAAAGTGATGTACAAAAATTGCTGCCAAGCATTAGCTCCATCCAATTCTGCTGCTTCGTAACGATTTACCGGAATTGCTTGCAATCCTGCTAAAAATACTACCATATTAAAGCCTAATTGTTTCCAAACACTGAGCAGAATTATCACTGGCATTGCCCAAACTGTGCTGCTAAGCCAAGGAATTTGATTTAAGCCGATCGCCATTAACACACTATTCACCGGGCCTTCGGTTTGAAACAACCACCGCCAACCCAAGCCAACTGCAACTAAAGAGGTAATCGAAGGAATAAAATAAGCGGTGCGGAGAGCTCCTCGCCAAGCAAACGAGCGATTTAGCAAAACTGCTAAGCCCAATGGAATCACTAAACTGGGAATGACTGTCGCAGTAGTAAAATAGAGCGTGTTTTGGAGAATTTGCCAGAAATCCGGGTTGGTGACTAGACGCCAGTAGTTGTTCAAGCCAATCCAACGCACTCCCGACTGGGTAAAGCTGCCGCTGGTAAAGCTGAGGTAAAATAAATAGGCGATCGGCCAAATCAAAAAAGTACCCAGAAACAGCAAAGCTGGGGCCAGAAAAGTCCAAGCTGCGATCGCATCATTATCCAACCAGTTAAAACGCCCAAATTTAATCCGAACCATTGGCTTGTAAATTTTAGCTTTTAGTTTTAAATGGTATCACAATATAGGTCAATGTCAAAATGAACCTTCTCGATATATTAGCTCATTTACCCACTATAGAAACTGAGAGGCTCCTGCTCCGAAAAATTACTTTAAACGATGCAAGCGATATGTTTGAGTATGCCTCCAACCCCGAAGTATCACAATACACAATGTGGTCAACTCACACCTCACTAGAAGACACTAAATATTTTCTCAAGTCACTTACAAAAATGTACAAAAGACGAGAGCTGGTAGATTGGGGAATCGTTCATAAAGCCGACAAAAAGTTTATCGGGACTTGCGGATTTGTGGAATGGAGCATGACGCACAGCCGCGCGGAAATTGGCTACGCACTTTCTAGAAGATATTGGGGCAAAGGATACATGAGCGAGGCTGTTAATGCAGTGATTGAATTCGGCTTTCGGGAGATGTTGCTGAATAGAATTATGGCTCGATGTGAAGTTAACAATATTGCTTCCGCTAGGGTGATGGAAAAAGTGGGGATGCAATTGGAAGGGGTATTGCGACAGCATCTATTTGTGAAAGACAGATATTGGGATCTAAAACTTTATTCGCTTCTCAGGGAAGAGTTTTTTGATAAAATTGTAGAATAGGGGTGAATCAGTAAGTCACAGAAAACAATATACTTAGGACTTAGGCAATATCTCCATGTAGACTGCGCCGAAGCACACCTTACCCTTTACCTGTATTGTAGAAGACGAGTGAATAGTTTTTATCTTTATGACCAAGAATTTCAAAGGTGGTACCCGCCACGTGATTTATCCGTGGAATCAATCCAAAATCTAAAATCTAAAATCCTCACGCCCCCGAATTTATCCGTGGGGTCAATCCAAAATCTAAAATCTAAAATCTAAAATCGAATGACCGCTAATCCAGTATCTGTTAATTCCAATGCCTGCCTGATTTCTCCTGAGATTGGCAAAAGTGCGATCGCGCCGGCTCATCCTCCATTAAAATTAGGAATTTTAGCATCAGGGAGCGGCAGCAACTTCGAGGTAATAGCCCAAGCCATCCAAAATCAAGAACTAAACGCTAAAATCCCAGTATTAATTTACAACAACCCCGAAGCCAAAGCCGCAGCCAGAGCAGAAAAATACGGCATTCCCTCGATTCTGCTCAATCACCGCGACTGCAAAAGTCGCGAAGAATTAGATACAAAAATTGTCAAAACTTTTCAAGAGTATGATGTAGAATGGGTAGTGATGGCGGGTTGGATGCGGATCGTTACCAAAGTTTTGCTCGATGCTTTTCCCGATCGCGTTATTAACATTCACCCCAGCTTACTGCCGAGTTTCCCAGGAATTCGCGCCGTCGAGCAAGCACTGGCCGCTAAGGTTAAAATCACCGGATGTACGGTGCATATCGCCCGTTTAGAAGTAGACAGCGGGCCGATTTTAATGCAGGCTGCGGTGCCGGTATTGCCTGATGATACCGCAGAAACGCTGCACGCGAGAATTCAGGTGCAAGAGCACAAGATTATGCTCGGTGCGATCGCACTTATTGCCGAATCTAATCGAAAATATTGTGACTAAAAACCTCACCAGTGCTGCATCTTCCCCGGAATTTCCCATCAGCGAATCACCCGAAACAGGCCCGCCGCTGACAGACTCCAATCGCCTGAAATTAATTCTCAAAGAAAGACTCAAAAAGAACATCGGCATCAAGGGAGAATTCTATCTGCCTTGCTTGCCATCGATGCTAGACGACTATCTTAAATTACTGTCAGACTTCTTAAACATTCTCGGGCAAAACATCGACGCTTCCCAAACCGAAAACTTGCGAACATTAATCGCCAACGCCTTAGCAGAAGGATTCAAAAATTCCCCCCACGCTAATCTAATAGTCTCATATTTTCCCGCCAATTCTCAAAGCGGTTTAGCCGGCGGCATTACTCTGAATACCAAGATTCAAGTCGAATCAATGGCCCAGAAATATCATAGCTGGCCGGATATTCGCCCCGAACCTTTATTCGGCAGCCATCCCGATGCCAAAGTCATCGCCACTGCCGCCGAATTAGGCGAACCGGGAAAAGCACCTATTTTAGATGTTGGTGCGGGCCCAGGGCGCAATAGTCTGCCTTTAGCAAGGTTAGGTCATTCCGTGGATGCGATCGAACTAACACCCATATTTGCCGAAAAACTATCAGCAGCAGCAACCGCCGAAAACTTGCCGGTAAATGTCACCCAAGGCGACGTTTTAGACCCATTATTGAGGATGAAAACTTATCGGTACAAATTAGCCATTGCTACCGAAGTTCTCTCTCATTTCCGCTACCCCGAACAAGTCCGCCTGTTCCTCGGCAAAATGTCCGATGCTGTTTTAAGTGGCGGGTTTATCTTATTCAGTGCTTTCTTAGCAGTAGATGGGTACGAACCCGACGAGATGGTCAAACAAATGTCTGAATTGTGTTGGTCTTATCTGATTACCAGAGAAGAATTGCAAGCAGCAATAGAGGGTTTGCCGTTAGAAATTATTTCTGATGAATCTGTGATTAAATACGAACAAAAACATTTGCCTGACTCTGCGTGGCCGCCGACACCTTGGTTTGTCAGTTGGGCTAGCGGGCGCGATTTATTTTCTGTGCAACAAACACCGCCGTTAGAGTTGCGGTGGATACTTGTTAAACGCTTGTAAAGAGTTAAGCTGTTGTGCATTTAAAACGCATATTGTATTATACAATATAACCATATTTATGAAAAGTCAATGCCTA
>NZ_JAUBSF010000142.1:0-9691 GCF_036704615.1 Microcoleus sp. K4-B3 | reverse complement strand
TGACCTCTCTTTGGCTACTAAATTGCAAAATGCATTTCTACTAACTGTAGCACTATTTTATGAAATTGGTATAAGAGGGTACAGCGTGAGGCTCCTGCGGCTTTAGCTGAAAAAATTTTTTGGTCCGCTGTCGATTTGCAGCCTCGCCGAACGACTACTAAATGAAGGCGACTATCTCAGATCGAATTTTGGAGTAACGATGAAATATATATTGCTGATTTACAGTGACGAAAATGCCTGGATTGAAAGCGAGCTGCAGCAATGCTACGCAAAGTCTTTGCAGCTAACCCAAGAACTGCAAGCCAACGGTCAATATTTAGGTGCTTCGCCACTACACTCGATCGCCACAGCAACCAGTATTCGAGTGCGTGACGGCAAAAAACTTGTTACCGATGGGCCGTTTGCGGAGACGCGCGAACAACTCGGCGGCTACTTTCTGATCGATGCCAAGGATCTTGACGAAGCGATCGCGATCGCAGCACGCATACCAAGCGCCAGTAAAGGTACGGTTGAAATTCGCCCGATCGTGGAACTGTCGGGCTTGCCATCAGACCAGTAGTTGCCGTCAATACCACTCAACGCAAAGTTCCACATCCGCACTGACAAACTTTTCCAGAAAAAATGTTCAACTTGTCGATCGCACGCACCTCTATTCGACTAGATGGTAGAGCAAGGGTTAGCAGTTTTCAATCTGCGCCCGGAAAACCAATCGACATCAAGAAGGAGATACCACGATGACTGTGACAACCGAAACCACCAAAACACAAGACGAAGCCCAGATTCGACAAATCATCGCAGATACGGCCAGTGCCATCTGCGCCAAAGACCTCGATCGCATCATGGCGCACTACGCCCAAGATGTGATTATTTTCGACGCAAAACCGCCGTTCCAAACCAAAGGTGCAGATGAATTTCGACGGACGTGGGAGGCGTGCCTGCCTTGCTTCCCGGACTCCTTCGGGATTGAGATGCGAGACCTCAGCCTCACCGTGAGCGGTGATTTGGCGATCGCGCACTGGCTTTTTCACTTCACAGGGATGCCAAAAGATCACCCAGGGGCGCAGATGTGGATGCGAATCACCTCTGCGTGCCAGCGGAAGCAGGGCAGATGGCAGATTGTGCACGAGCATTGCTCTGTACCCTTCGATCCAGAAACGTCTAAAGCCGTTTTCTCGATCGCACCTTAGCCCAGCTCAACAACCATAAACAAAAGGAGATTTCACGATGAAAGTCATAGTTCTAGTCAAAGCTACCCAAGACTCAGAGGCAGGCGTCATGCCCAGCGAACAGCTTCTGACGGAAATGGGGCAGTACAACGAAGCATTGGTCAAGGCGGGAATTATGTTCGCTGGCGAAGGGCTACATCCCAGCTCAAAAGGAGCGCGGGTGACGTTTTCAGGCACAAATCGCAGCGTGATTGACGGGCCGTTCACAGAGACAAAAGAGCTGATTGCCGGATTCTGGATCTGGCAAGTGCAGTCGATGGAGGAAGCGATCGCCTGGGTCAAACGCTGCCCCAACCCGATGCCAGGAGAATCCGCGATCGAAATTCGCCAGATATTTACAGCAGAGGACTTCGGCGAATCCTTGACGCCCGAACTCAGGGAACAGGAAGAACGCATTCGGGCGGAGGCAGAACAACTCCAGCGTTCTTGAGGGCATAAATACTGCCTAACTTTTCGTCCGGCAGCCACATCATTTCCCATGAATGGATTGCTCGATCGGCTATTAACCAAAGGAGTACATGATGCAATCGAATATTTATCTCTTTTTTGACGGTGAATGCCAAGCTGCATTTAAATTCTACGAACAGTGTTTAGGTGGCAAAATCGACGGGATGATGACCTATGGGGATGCGCCCATGTCTGAGGAAATTCCCTCCGAACAGCGCGATCGAATCATGCACGCCAACTTAACTGTTGGTGCAATGGTATTGATGGGTTCTGACACTCCACCCGATGGCTTTAAAAAACCACAGGGATTCTCTGTGAATCTTCAATTTGACGATCTGGTCGAAGCGGAGCGGATCTTTCTAAAATTGGCAGAAAACGGAACGGTAAAGATGCCATTCCAAGAGACCTTCTGGTCTACCCGTTTTGGAATGCTTGTCGATCGATTTGGCACACCGTGGATGATTAATGTCCAGCCAGCTACCTAACGCTTTCAAGTTTGCTCACAAGCGTTACCCTTCAATTCAAACATTAGCGAAAAATCGTTAATGTTTCACCTTGCGATCGAAGTTAAAAAGGAGAAAACATGGCTACTAAAATTTTCGTGAATTTACCAGTCAAAAATCTCGATCGGTCTGTCGAATTTTTTACTAAACTTGGATTCAGTTTTAACGCCCAGTTTACTGACGAAACTGCCACTTGTATGGTTGTGAGCGAAGACATCTTCATCATGCTCTTGACAGAAGCCAAGTTCAAGGAATTTACACCCAACGCAATTTGCGATGCCACCAAGAGTACAGAAGTGCTGGTGTGCTTGTCTTCCGAGAGCCGAGAAGAAGTGGATAAAATGATTCGCAACGCTGTTGCTGCTGGCGGAACGACCTACAATGAACCGCAAGACTACGGATTTATGTATAGTCATGGCTTTCAGGATTTAGATGGCCACATTTGGGAAACTATGTTCATGGAACCCAGCGCAGTCAATCAAGGTTAGGCATTTTCTATCTGCTTCCTGAAAACAATACAAAGCTCTTCTCAATGGGTCCAAGTTAGTGAGTGCATTGAGAAGAGCGATCGAATATCCAAAAATCCCAAAAGGGTGCATCTCAGTTTGGCAAATCCCTGAAAAAAGGGCTAAAATGAAAAATGTAGTAAAACCGTAAAAAAAGGATGAGATAAACGAAATGACACCCGAAGATAAACAGCAGCTAAAAGCATACTTAAAAGGGGCAGCATAAATTCTTTACAGAAATACAGATGCGGTTGGCGTACAACAATTGAGCTGATGAACCCTTACTACACTTTTAATAAACTCATTTTTTTCAATCCATCTGCTTCACGACCTCCAAGGCTAACCCTAACACCTCTGCAATTTGCTCATCCTTTAATCCCAACTGTCGTAATTTACCAACTATTTCAATTTTAACTTGATTAGTGCCATCCTGGTAGTCAGGAGTCGCAGGCTGACTTTTATCTGGGGTAGGATTGGGTTGTTCTGAGCAGGCCTTGATATAGTTAATGGTGTTGCTATTACCATCAATATTATTACTATTATTTAAAGCAATCTTTATAGTTGATTGCCGTTTTAGGACAGACTTAAGATTACGTTTATCCACTGGTTCGCCGAAAACATCAGATAACATTTGCAAAAGCTCGTAACCTACATCTTTAGCATGACCCGCCGTACAACCGTAAGTATCTGCAATATCAGAATACTTTTGTCGCTTCAGTATTCCCTCGATAATTTTACGCTGCAAGTCATTGAGATGTTTGCCTGTATTAGCGCTGAGCACTTCATCTACAAATTGCAAGATATGGGCAGTGTCCATCAGTAGGGGTCTCAGAGAACTATAGTTAGTATAGCCGTCTTGATCCGTCTTGATCCGTCTTGATCCGTCTTGATCCGCCTTGCATCCGCCTTGCATCCGAATTTTAGAAATACCCGTCTTTTTCCGTCTTTTTTCGCTTTTCAGTTTTTCGCGATCGGTCTATGATACGGAAGAGCTAAAAAGCAGCTTTGCTAGAAGAAGCTGCTGTGGATCGAATCCGACTCATCAGGAGTCAGCGATAGATATTTACTGTACTATTTGGCGAGTTGCGATCGCACTTCTAAATTATCTTAGTTGATTTTCTGTAATGTAACTCATTTTTTTCGCCGACAGAGCGATCGGGCGTGGGTTATTCAATTTTTATTTAGGTTACAAAGGAGAAGCTGACAATGGCTGGTTTTGAAATTGTCTCTGAAGTGTCTACTAGAGAAACTGATTTCGATGGCACCAGGCATGATGCTTGGTCTGATTGGACTTCCAACACTGCTCCTGCTGACCACGTAATTAAGCAAAATGAGGTAAAGGTGGAATGGCTTTCCGACAACGGATCGGAAAATACGCACGAGATAATTTATGAAAATTTTGTCGAACTCATACCAGGAACAGGGATTAAGTTTCCACAAACAATCAAGATTCGGACGTATGCACGGAGTCCAAAGGGAATAGGTTGGGTCGGTCGAGGTTGGTCAAAGGTCAAAGTTACAGGGGAATATGTGAAGTATAAATGAATTGCAATTGCTAGTTAGCAGCAGGGTGGGTAATCCTCACCTTATTTGTTTGTAAGGCGTTAAACAATGAGGAAATATGGCGGCTATCATTCAGCGGGGTTCATTTGGCGATCTTTCTGTAACTTTTAAAGAAGATGCAATAGCACACATGGCTAATGCAGGCTCTCTCCGTCGGCTAAATAACGTAAGGCTTGTTCGGCAAGCAAACCGTAGTATTCAACCTCCTACTCTGGTGATCCCTGAATCAATCAATGAACAACGGGGACTTGCTTTAAAATCAATTACCTTGAAGAAGGATTTTGAAGGGTTTATTGAAAAACTATTTACTAAAAGAGTCGGCGAGCTGTTTGAAAACGATATTTATTTCGTTGCTTGGGTATGGGATTTGAGTGGTGAACCTCCTGTTTTATATCCTTCACCTGATTCAAAGGGAAATTTCGATCCTCAAAAATGTATTTTTTCTGTAAACGTTTCACAAGAAAGAACTTTTGGAGGAGTAGGAATTAACTTGCTAGGTTCAAGAAAAATTGTTGGAGGGATCAATGTGCGAATGCAGATTTGGGAAAGTGACAGACAGACATCCGATTTTGGCAAAACAATGGCTGAGGTTGCCAACACCGTGAAAAATAGTCAATTGAGTAATCTCTTAAATCTTATTTCTTTAGCGACCGGAGGTGTAACAATAGCTACTACAAATTTAATTGCTCAAGGCTCGGCAGATTTGGCAACTGCTGTTAGTTATATCCTTCAAGCCAAAAGCGATGATTATGTTGACTTTTTTGAAGGATATTATCCCATTAGTTACGACTGGAAACCAGGTCAAGAACTGACCGAAGAAGGTTTTGCCTGTAAATTAGTTTTTACAATGTTGTGATCGGAGGTTTAGTTCTACTTCAGAGTAGGTTTGTATAACTCTTGCTAGTTCGTTGTGAATCGAGTTCACAGTTTTAGGTCAGACTCGAAGGTAAATCACACCAGTTCCGATCGCCCTTAAGCTGTTAGAAGAGCATTCAATAGACCGAGAAGCTCATCGATCGGAGTAAGATAGCGGTCTTTGAGATCTACAGCAACTTCCAGATCGGGTGTCAGTGCCAAAAATCGCCAAACTTGGCCTGTAGTAACCGAGCCATAAACTGTTTTATCACCAATTTTAGGGTCGCGTCGGTTGACTAAAAAAGCCGCATACATAGTAGCAATACATTGAGCTAAACCCTCATTAATATTTTCATTTTTAGCTTCAATTACCGTAACAATAGGAGCCTTAATTGCCAGCTTGTCAGGGTTAGCCGTGAGTAAAAAATCAACAAATCCATTCAAACCCAAACTGGGATCTGCCGTAAAGTTTTTACCAGAAAATAAGGAAAAATGAGGGTTAAAGGTGACAATTTCGCTTAAAATGGGAGCAATTAAATATTCAGAGCGAGCTTTTTCGGTGTTGATGGCAATAGCAAGCGGTGCAAATCGCTTTAAGGCTTCAGTCAAGAATGCGCTGGGAGCGATCGGCTCAAAATCAACCAATTTCTCAACAGTTATAATCTGACTAATTCCCAAAGGAATCAATTTGTCAAATGAAGTGAAATCGCTGTAAGACATAGCATTAAAGATTTCAAACTAAAACTGTTTCTTCTATTTTAAGTCATAAAGTTGGCGATCGCCCTTTATCTTTTTTCACCGATCGGGCGATCGCACTTTTGGGCTAGACGTTAAACAGGTGACTGGTAGCCATCATAAGCAAAAATCAAATTTTAAACAGAATTGCGATCGCCCTTTTTAAACCTCTTCAACAACTCCGGCGTCACCAAACCTTGCGGAAAAAATATAGTCCCCAAAACAATCAGCAACCCAAAAATAATTAAACGTCCATCCCGCAGAAATTGCGCCAACCAAATCGGCAATCCCTGAATAGTTGCTATCCCCCTCAAAACCTCCGGCAAAGCATTAAACACCATCCCACCCAAAACTGCTCCTAGAAAAGTTCTGCTACCACCAATCAACACTGAAGTCAAGTAAATAATACTAGCATCAAAAGTACCTTGACGCGCGTTCCAAGTATTCAAAAAATGGGCACTAACTGCACCCACAACCCCAGCTAAAACAGCACCTAACGTGAAAGCCAAAACCTTATAAAAAGTTGGGTTAATGCCGATTGCATCAGCCGCCAACTCATCAGCGCGGATCGCAGCAAAAGCGCGCCCCACCCGAATCCGTTCCAGCCGATAGACAATCGCCATACTTACCAACAGTAAAGGTAGTACAATCCACAAATACTCGATCGGCGTCGCAAACGGTTGCGGAATCCCAAAAATGCCCACAGCCCCGCCAGTGATATCTAAATTCAGCGATAAAACCCGCAAAATTTCCACAAAAGCAATAGTTGCGATCGCCAAATAAATCCCACTCAACCGCAGCGCCGGAATTCCCACAAAAATCCCCAACAACCCCGAAACAATCCCTGCAATTATCATCTCTAATAACAGCAATGGCAGTGGAAATAACCCCCCTGTCTGTTGAAAAACCGTCGTTGATAAAATCGCCGCAATATACCCACCCAAAGCATAAAAACCAGGGCTAGCCAGAGACAACTGTCCCGTCATTAAAGGCAAATACAGCGACATTCCCAACATTGCACCCAGCAACATCCAGACAATCAGAAACCCATAAGTAGTAAAAAATGCAGTCATAACTTTCTTTATTTCTTAGTCCCCCTCTGCTGGGACGAGAGTTTAACAATAAGCGATTTCAAGATCCGAATCCTCTTACACCTTTTGACTCAAACGCTTCTATTTCTCAGTCCCCCTCTCCTGGGACGAAAGTTTGACTCTTAAGCGATTTGATTTCAATCACCGAATTATCAACCGGGCAACGAACTTACACCTTCTGAATTAAACGCCGTCCAAACAAACCCTGCGGTCTAACCAATAGCATCATAAACAATATGCCAAAAGCAACAGCATCCTTATAAGCAGAAAAATCACCAGGCACAAAAGCCTCGACCAAACCAATTATAAACCCACCCAAAACAGCCCCAGGAATACTCCCCAACCCACCCAGCACAATCACCGCCAAACCCTTCAAACCAAAAGCAATCCCAAAATACGGCCCAGCAATACTAACACTAGAACCCACCAAACTCCCCGCCAAACCAGCCAGAAAACTGCTCACAAAAAACGTCAAAACAATATATCTGTCAGTATCAATACCCAACAGACTAGAAGTAGTAGCATCTTCAGCCACCGCCTGCATTGCTTTGCCAAATTTAGTGAAATTTATTAAGTAAGTTAGAAGACTAACAATCGCAATAGCTACGCCAAAAATCAATATTTGAACAGTGCGAATAGGAATCTGTTTATCCGCCGTGCCAAAGTTAATAGCTGCCGGCAAATTGCCGTAAGTATTAGTAGGAAAAGTGTAAATTTCTGCACCGACAAGATACTGGATGATATTGGCGATAGCCACCGCCGCCCCCAAACTAGAAACCACCGTCAGCAGAGGATCTGAGTTTCTGCGGCGCAAAGGCAAAAAAGCAACTCTTTCAACAATTACTCCCACCAAACCAGCCAGCGTACTGCCGAAAATTAGCGCCACAGCAAAAGGAAACTGCACGGGAATTCTTGCATTAGCCAACAACCCGTTAAAACCGAAAGCACCGCCCATCAGCGCATAAGTGAAATAAGCACCCAACGTAAACACTGCACCGTGAGCAAAATTAATAATTCCGAGAATAGAAAACACTAGGGTGTATCCCAGGGCAAAAATAGCATACACGCTGCCGATCGACAAACCATTCAAAAATTGTTGCAGAAACAGAGTTAAGTCCATCACCAGTTAAGAATTGAGCCTCACACCGAAATCATTCAACAACAAAAAACATACAATTTTTACTCTGACTTCAGACTTCCCCCCTTGGGGAGGCCGGGGGGGAGACTTCAGAGTCACACTCAATAACTCATCCGTATATCCGTGTCAAAATCCGTGTTCTGACTTCATTTCAAGAACTCAAATTTACCGTTATTTCCATCAGAATCCATTTTTATTTGTGCCACATAAAACTCTTTCTGATTGATTTCACCTTCCGGCGTAAAAGAAATTTCCCCCAGAGGCGTATCGTACTTTCCACTCAACAACTGCTGATTCAAATTTGTACGCAATTCTGCCAAAGGCTTTTGGCTAACCTTCGACTTAGCATTAATTTCTTTTAATGACTCAACAAAAACTTGTACGCCAGTAAAAGCTTGAGCGCTAAATTGAGGCGGTTCCTTCTTAAATTGAGCGCGATAAGCCTCACGAAAAGCCTTATTAATTTCATTCTGATATTCCGGGCTGTATGCTTGGGCAATCAAAACCCCCTCGCAAAGAGCCTTGCAAACCGCAAACACATTAGAAGTATTCAGACCGTTGCCCCCAATGATAACGCCTTTGTAACCCAACTCCCGCAACTGCTTAATTAAATTGCCTCCATCAGCCGCCAACCCGGAAATAATTATCAGATCGGGCTTGACATTTATCGCATTAGTGGCTTGAGATTGAAAATCTGTATCCGTAGTCAAGAATTTTTGAACTGTTGCCAATTCCAGCCCCATATCTTTAACCGTTGTCTGAAAAGTTTCTGTCTCAGATTTGCTAAAGGCATCATTCTGAGCAAAAAACACGGCTACTTTCTTAATATTGGGATTTTGCTTCAGTGCAGCTTTAACTGCATTAGGTGCTACCACGGCGACAGGCGCGGAGACTCTGGTCACATAATCGCCAATCTGGGGAATGCCTTTAGCGGTATTGGAGGGTGCGAGTACGGGAACTGTTGCTCGATCGGCGATCGGATCGGCACTAAAAGCCTGCTGTGACAGGGTTGGGCCCACAATACCCACCACCTTATCCTGATTGATCAGAGTATTGAAGGCATTGATCGCCCCTTGTTCATCTCCACCCGTATCTTGGAACACCAGTTTAATCGGCGTCCCATCCACACCGCCCTTATCGTTGAAATATTTCTCAGCTATTTTTGCCCCAGCCACCTGTTCCTGACCAAGCAAAGCCACATTGCTAGTTTGCGCCACCCCAATACCTATAGATATAGTGTTGGAACTTCCCCCAGGCGAACCCTTTGGGGAAGCACCGGGAGATGGCGAAGTCGCCGGAGATGCTGTACTAGAGGTTTGGGGAGTGTTCGTCTGACTGCAAGCGATCAGCAGTGAAGCGCAGGTAATGAATAAGGCACTAGGGGGAGCGGCAGGTTTTTTCATAAGCGGGCGATCGAACACATATATAGATCATCTCAACTATATAGACCATCTCTATATAGAACATCTAGATGTGCAAATATTCTACCGATTAGGGTCAGAGACCCAGCCAAAAACCCTATTTAGGGGTCAAAAAGCAGCCCCAACCTATAAAGAGGAGTCAGGCAGCGGATGCCGGAGCGGTGCTTCCTAGCCAAAACCCTTACGGTGTATGGCTGCAAAAAAAA
>NZ_JAUBSF010000234.1:0-1269 GCF_036704615.1 Microcoleus sp. K4-B3 | reverse complement strand
ACGGGCATCGTAAAATCGCCCGTAAACAGCAAAGCGTCGCTGTCGTAATTGCCAGTAACGTAGCTAGTAACGTTATTGCCAATCGCTTCTAATCTTTGAAAGTATTCTATTAATTGCAAGAATTGCGCTTCGGCAGTCGTGCCTTTAATTGTTCCATTTGTTCCAGCAATAATAACAGTTATAATAGTCTGCAAGCCTTAACCAGAGCTGATTTTAATATAACCTAAAACTTCTACAGACCTATAGGTATGAATTTTTAATATAGGAAAAAAAGGGTAGTCAAACCCGCGTAAAAAGGTCAAATTAGAAACATCCCACTACAAGAAGTTTTTATGGCTCGATACGCAGATATTAATAGAGCAGAAGAGTTGATGGCTGCCAAGACTAAACTGGAAGCGTGGCGGCGATTGGATGCAGCAGCAAAACGGGCAGCATATCAAGCAGCACGCCTCGGCCTTAAAGTTAACGTTGGTTGGAGCTGGGGATATATCAAACCTTTCGGTGAAGCGGGTAACTTTTTCTGGGAAGCTAAATTACTTGCCGTTCCGACTGCCGCTCCAAAACCTGACAAAGAAGAAAATAACAACAGTTTAATTACCAACGTTCGCACCTCCGTTGTTAGTGGTGGAGCTGCTGTAGAAATAAAACCAACAACTGCAAACGTTTCAATTAAAAGAGCGAGAAAAATTGAATTTGCTCGTGTCCTGTGCACTGTTCCGAAAACTCAAACCAGAGATACTATTAGCCGAACCACTGGTAAACCTTACACACTTGTTGAAACTGATACTGTTAGCTGTGCTTTTGGTCGGACTGAAGGTAGCGACATATAAAAAGCTGTACAAGACGGTATTCGGTCGGCGTTAAAACTTACGCAACCCACAGCTCGTATTTCTTTTAAAACTCAAGGCTACGTAGGTTAATTAATAATGCTGAATCTTGACTCTAAAGCTTTATGGCTTCCTGGTATGGATGAATCAATGATATTTATGCCAGAAGAAATAGAAGATTTGCTTTGTATCCTGCCTCATAGCGATGCTACAAAGAGTGAGCAAGATGCAGCATTATTGGTTAACAAATCTTCTTGTGAACTCTTAAAGAATCAAATCGAAGTTGATACTTACATGGACATCGTTGAGTCTGTAGGTATTGACCCAAGATTTCATATGCAACGCGCGTTATGGGTTGTTTCTAACTTACTGTAGTTTAGACTAAATAAAGATGAGAACGGTGGCTTTCAGAAGAACTAGAGCCACCGCGCCGGGAGAGAAT
>NZ_JAUBSF010000008.1:0-134258 GCF_036704615.1 Microcoleus sp. K4-B3 | reverse complement strand
TCCATAATCTTCATGTCATTGCTCGAATGGCTGAGGTTCTGCCAATTAAACCGGGCATAGAGTCTAACTCATTGACCGGCTAACTCCATACATCTGTTTTCTTGTCAACTTCTAATACTGAACCGACGCCCTAGACGATCGCACTTTTTACCAACTCCTCAGCATTCAACCCACTTGGCGAACCCCATTCAGAAACTCTCTCCTTGCATCAATCCTTGAAGGCATTAAAACGCAGCGTACCAACAATTCTAAATCCAATTCCGGCAGCCACTCACTTCTTGAAATTTGCTCATAATTATCCTCGCGCAGCCGATAGACAGCCAACTGATTATTTTCCCAAAACCAGACTTCAGGAATGCGAAGTCGCAGATACTTAGCGAGTTTATTTGTACTCCCGCTAGTAATCGTTACTTCCACGGCTAAATCAGGATGCTCTTTTCTTGAACCTATATAATAAGACTCGTCTGGTTCAAATGATACATCTCTTGCCCGGTCTCTGCGAGTTGCACTCCCTACAGGAATATATTCAATTCCCATTTCACAAAAGTAGAGTTGTAGCAAAAAATTAAGAATACAACTGATTGTCTCATGTGCTTCACCCAGTGTCATAAACTCTATCCACCCCTCAAAATAAGTTATCCGCAAACCCGGAGAGTCTGCCATCAAAGATTCAATCGCCTCAAATTGCTCCCAACTATAATAACCAGGGAGAACCAATCGCTGTTCCGCAAGCGTACCTATTTCTTCTAAAAGTTGTGCAGTCATAGCTATAGCCATTGTATTTTAATATTGCTAGCCCTGATCTGGTATAACCTTAGTAGGGACAGCATGAAATCGCCTTCAAAACTTAGTGAACAAAGTCGATATTATTGCGACAGAATTCCCTGAATTAACTCCGTCCTTGCATCAATTATTGAAGGCATTAAAACGCAGCGTACCAACAATGCTAAATCCAACTCCGGCAAAAACTCACTTCTTGAAACTTGCTCGTAATCATCCTCGCGCAGCCGATATACAGCAAGCCGATTATTTTCCCAAAACCAAACTTCAGCAATGCGAAGTCGCAGATATTTAGCGAGTTTATTTGTGCTACCGCTAGTAATCGTTACTTCCACGGCTAAATCGGGATGCTCTTTTCTTGAACCTATATAATAAGACTCGTCTGGTTCAAATGATACATCTCTTGCCCGGTCTCTGCGAGTTGCACTCCCTACAGGAAAGAATTCAATTCCGAGTTCAAAAAAGTATGCTTCCAGTAATATAGCGAGCGCTTTTTTAAAGCTTTCGTGTTCTTCGCCCACTGTCATAAACTCGATCCACCCATCAAGATAAGTTATCCGTAAACCCGGAGAGTCGGCCATCAAAGATTCGAGAGCCTCAAATTGCTCCCAACTATAATAACCGGGGAGAACCAATCGCTGTTCCGCAAGCGTACCTATTTCTTCTAAAATTTTTGCTGTCATAGGTATCACCATCCTACTTGAATATTACTAGCCCCTACCCAGCACAAACCAGGCAGGGGCATTCACTCACATTCTAACTTAATGAACTAGCTCGATCGCCCTTTTAGTCAACGCCTCAGCAGTCAACCCATTAAACGCCATCAACTGACCAGCACTAGCAGTAGTTTCCCCCCGCTTCCAAGCGAAAGTATCCCGCTGGCAATTGCTGCGGAGCATCACAGGTTCCAACATCCCAGAAGCACCGCCTGTCACGCCAATCAAGGCATCTCCGCCAAACAATTCGGCAAATTTCTCATCGCTCAAAAAGCCGCCGTCAGCTTCCGAACAAGTATCCCAAGCAACGTCTGTTGGCCGGTACAAACGCCGGGGATTGATAATAGAAACAATCCGCACTCCAATGCCTTCTGTTTCCAAAAATGCCGCCGCTTCAAACACTGGCATTAACGTCATGTCGCCGACAACAGCAAACACAACTTTCTTGCTCCCTCCTTGATTGTGGGGAGCTTGCGGGGAATCGACTTCGTGCAGCACTATTGCACCGTCTTGCAAACCTTGGCGAGTCTGTTCAAAAGTAGTGCGAATTGGCAGCGGCGACTTGCTCGCAGTAATCACAACTCCCTTATTTTTAGCAGTCAAAGCCCACTCGTAACAAGCTTGAATGCTGTTAGCATCCGGTGGAAACAAAGGAAATACATTTCCGTTCCGCATCATCGCCGCAAAATAAGCCTCAATTTCCGGCCGCTGGTGCGTCCAACCGTTGCGGCCTTGTTCCAATGCACCCGCTGTAAATAAGGTGACAGTTGCCGGAGTTGGACGGCGCAATTCTGCCATTGCTTGGGTTACAGTTTGCCAAATTGGTAAACCGTTGATGGCAAAAGATTCGTAGGAACACCACAAACTCCGCGCTCCAAATAGCGATAAACCTACGGCTAAACCGGCGCAAGCATCTTCGCTCAAAGGTTCGTAAACTTGGCCATTTGGCGATTGATTGTACAGGTCATCTGTCGTCGGGTGAATAATCTTAAGAGCTTGGTTGATATTGGCAATTGCCGATGCTTCATTGCCGTCAGCATTAGTGACAAGAAAAGTCCGATCGCGCTCGCCGACTTTCCCTACCAAAACCCCCATTGCTGTTGTCGAAATCTTCGATTCTCCCCCAACTGCAAATTCTTCTAAAGGCAATTCGCCTAAATCTGCCAGCGGCAATGTAAACTCAGTAACAACTGTTTTCGCCGCCGGCCCGCCGCCCGCACGCTCGCAATTTGTCCGCACCAACTCCCAAGCAGCAGCAGTCAAAGCGCGCTCTTTTAAAGCACTGATAATGTGCGGAGCATCCAGCGTATCTTTCGGATAAAGGTTGTGAGATTTTGCGCCGCGCGCGTGGACGCCGGCACCTTTCAACTGTTTGATAATAAACACAGTTAATTTGCCGCCGAGAGCAGATTTTGCCGCTTTGTCAACTCCTTGTAAAACAGCTTTGGTAAATGCCATCCGCTGTTCGAGCGAAAAAGCAGTGCTGTCAACATAATCTTCCGGTTGATTTTTATCGTCAAATTCCTTAGCATCAACTAAGATAACTTCTTCAAAACCGTTGCCTTGCCAATAAGCAATCATTTCAGCATTAGTTTTAGTCGAAACCATGCTGTGATGTTCCTGAGAATATCCGTTCCAAACCAAAACAGGCAAAAAGTTAGTAACGCTGGGATAAGCAGTGTGGAAATGCGCCATGCTGCTCATCGGATAGGGTTCGCCCATGCCGCCGTCGCCCATTGTGAAAGCAAACAGTTTTTCGCGGTGCAAAAGCGCTCCTGCCATTGCGAAATGCTGCCCTTGTCCGAGGGGGCCGGCCGGTGCTAAAAGGCCGGGAATGAAACCGGAAAGATGTCCTAACAAACCGTCTTTTTCTCGGAATTTATCGCGCACTTGCTGCACGTTAACAATTCCCATATCCTCCAAAGATCGATCGAGAAACATGGCACTGTAAAAGCCGGGGGCGTGATGCCCTACTTCAGTGACAATGTTCTTGTGACCGAGCATCACCAAAGCGGCATAAGCCTCAGCTTGGCTAGCAAAACCCCCTGGATGTCCCGATGCCTTGCTGGCGGTAACTTGCAGCGTCAGGTAGCGCAGGGCGTCTGCTCCCAGCATCGTTTGAAAGACGGCGACGGGATCGGCAGAATCGGCGATCGACTTGCTCCCCTCGGCGATCGCAGGTGCTTTTCCATAAGTCTCAAAACCAGGGACTGTTTCAGAAAAATATTGAATGCCTTCGCAAAAAGCTGGCGTTGTTGACGTTGCCTGCGGGGTAGTTGCTGTCATGCTTGATACCTGAAAAATTTGAATTGGATTAATGTAAGAGTAATTTTATAGCTTCCGTGTTCCAAAAAATCATGAGTTCTATTATGTCAGTGATAAATAAGTAAAATATCTCACTTTTTCAGCTAATAAGTACTTGTTTGAGAACCCAGACTTTTTTAATAAATCGGGGTTCTGTGTTTACCCATTACTAATCCCTCTAAAACCTCAAATCGCAAATCTAAAATTGTTCCAGCCGTTCCCGGACATCGATATAAAGCACAGTACCGCTTTCAGAAAGAGAAGGCACAGCCTTTTGATTCCCCAACCAAACAAAAAAACTGCTAAGTGCAGGAGTTGGATCTTGATCGCGGCGCAGCGTGTAGATCAAACCCTCGCAAGGCCCATTAACGCGGCTAGTCGTGCAAATCGCTTTCTGGTTATTTACAATACCCACAGTCACATAATTTAGCTGTTTATTGCGGTTATAATTCTCAAGGCGCTGAGTCACTTGTTGGCAGCGAGTTAGAGGATCGTAGCCCGAACTAGAAAAGAAATTAGAATTCCAGCGAATCCAAGGCTCTCTGAACCCTTGCGGATTTTGATACACAGTCACCGGCTCGCCCGTTGAGGTATCGCACACAAATCCTCCATAAACCTGATTCGGTTGGTTTTGACCCGAGGCGCTGCTGAGAGAAAGATTGCTGAGAATATCAAAGCCATTACGCTTATTTTGTGATAGCAACGCCATAAAAGCATCGATTGGAATTGCCGCGTTTAACCCCGTTTTTATCTCCTCAATCTGACCGTTCCACTGACTCCTAATTGTGCCAACAGTATCCCCCTGACCGTGAATTCCTACCACCCTGCCATCAGCATCAAACACAGGCCCGCCGCTCATCCCGCGCCTGGTTACAGCTTGGTAGCGCAGACGGTACCCCGATGAGGCGCTGCCCAAGCGAGAAGAGATGATACCAGCAGTAAACTCAAGTTTTCGTTCAAATCCCGAAATTGGCAGCGGATAGCCAGAAACGTAAATAGCAGAACCGACAACAGCACGTTCTGACTGGCCCATTGGTGCTACTGGATACTGTTCTCGGCTCTGAAACTGTATCAAAGCCAAGTCTATATCCCGGTCATTTTTCGGGAGTCGCTGTATTCTAATCGCAGCATAATCCTTCTCCAAATGAGTGCGAATGCTGTATTTTTGAGCGAGGCTTGCCACCACATGATTAGCTGTCAGAACAGTGTAAATATTACCCTGTTTCGCAATAATTACTCCCGATCCACTAGCAAAAAAACCCAGCGTGTTGTTGACTTCCACAGTTGTCAACATCGCTAGCTGGGCAATTTCTTCGGGTGTTTTGGCACAAGCAGCATATTGTTGGCTGACAACCGCAGCCACCGTTACTGCACCGGTCAAAATGATTGTCAGTGCGTCAAACCGCAAACCCCACGAATTCATCGCTAACTCCCTAGATCAGACGAGACGAACTGCAAATATATACTGATAGGAATTCCCCAACTGGATTTAACCATTTTTTCCAATAATTCCGTTGTCGGTTCACTTCCATCTTCAAAAGCATAGACTCCAAAATCTGGATCTCGATACTTACCTCGACCGTTAATCCCAACCAAGAAACCTTTGGCATTAAAAATTGGGCCACCACTCATACCGATTTTAACCTCATTTGTATAACCCAAGCTATAACCTTGAGGCAAAGATTTGGGCAGCAGCAGTTCTACGAACCCCCCCGCTACAGCCAACACCTCAGCACCGGCAGGGAATCCGGCCGCCAGCAGCGGCTCTCCCACCGCTGCCGGCTCGGCGCTAATCGGTGCTACTTTATACTCGATCGCGCTGCGAAACTCAACGATCGCCAGATCGGTATCGCCCAGCCGCCTCGGAACTCCCAGCGGTTGGTGGAGGAGGCCGTCGCCGGTGACAATTGTCCGATCGCCCCGGACGATCGCCACAACGTGCCAATTAGTAAGCACCGTATAGGTTTGCCCCTGTCGCCGGACGATCGTCCCCGAACCAAAAGATTTCCCCGTCTGGATGCGTACCGCTGTTTGACGCGCCAAGTTTTCCACATCCACCCCCGGAATTGGCAATGGGATTGAAAAGTTGCCAATCTTTAAGGCAGTCCGGACGGCGGGAAAAAAGGGGGCAGTTCGGCCCCATCGCCAGTGTTTTCCCCTAGCTTTTCCCGGACATCAATGTAAGGAATTTTACTACTTTCAGCCACAGAGGGCATCCCGACCAGTCCTTGGCGCCAAGCCAACAAGTTATACAAAGAGCCGATCGGGTCTTGACCGGGCCTGAGTGTATAAATCAAATTTTGACACAGACCATTGATTTGATTGGCCGTGCAAATGACATTTTGGCCGTTCATCTGACCCGCAGTAATGTACTTCAGCACCCGGTTGCGGCGATAGGTTTCGAGGCGTTGACTCACTAATTGACACCGAGTTATCGGATTGTAGCCAGAACCGGAGAAATAATCGGAAGTCCACTCAATCCAAGGCTCTACGGCACCTTGAGGGTTTTGGTACACCGTCACCGGCGCACCGATCGAGGTGCTGCACCAAAATCCACTTTCCCCCGGTGCAAGCCGACTGTAACTCGGTTGAGAAGCAACCGTCAGGCCGCTGAGGGCGATCGCTGTTGCCGCCACAACTTTTGTCAATAATTGCTGTTTCATAATGTTTTCACTCTTTTGGATGGGATGCGGCACAAAAATTCCCAAATGCTGCGATAACACCCTTGACGCGCCTGTTCATTACAGATCCGCTGACTTCGGAATTATGTTATTCGCGACTTGACCAGAAACCAAGTTTTTTTACGAAAACACTTCGTTGCAGCCCTTATGCTTGGTTAAAAAACCCGGTTTCTTTGGTCTTGATGCGTAAGTCCTGATATTGTTCGCGACTTGCGCATGACCTCTAACCGCCCCGAAGGCGAGCTTAAAATGCGCGCGCAAGTCTAAATTCTGTGCTCTTTCCTACTAATCAAACTCAGGCTGCCGCAAACCGGAAAGAGACTTTTCACCTCAGACATTGGGATGGCTCGAATTGCAACGGTACATCACACCACTGACAAGGTATTTGATATCACTTGCGATCGGCGTCGCTAGCTCGATCTGCTGAGATACGGAGACGGTACGGTTGTACAAATGAAGGGTCTTACCCCTGTTACGCGATCTCACACTAAATTAAAGGTATTAACAAGAACTCTTAACTTGTTTTCTTCTCCGTACTGCCAGAAATACTTCTAAGTGAGTGTAATCAGGAATTAAGTGCTTTCTACCACCAAAATTCACCCTCCATACACTGACGTTTAGTAAAGTATTAAAAACTATGAACCGTATCTACAAACAGTTGGGGTATTTAGCAACTGGATTAATTCTGCTCGGCGCTAGCAGTTGTTCTAGCTCAGATGCAGCTAACTCGGCCGAAAACCAGAGCCAACCCCCAGCAAGCGCCCGTCAGTTCCTACACCTACAGCTAACGGGAAATCAAATTGAGGCTCGCTCAACTCAAGCACCGTCGCTCTCTAACTCTGTTGCCCCAGTTTTAGGCAGTTCGGTAGGAGCAGAGAATACTGTCACCATTAAGGTTTATAAAGTAGACAATCTGTGTCAAACTCTGAAGCCGGAAACAGTTACAGGCCCAGACAACCAGTTAATGTCATCGGCTGTTAATGAAGTGTTAAAGCAACAGGTTTTCGCTAGTCTTGGCTTGGTTGGTTATCGCCTCAAGATCGATCGCGACCTCGGAATAGCTACCGTAGATCTGCGAGCCTCCGGAAATTCGCGGCAGAAATTGCAAAATCTGTCCAGTTGTCAAATGTTAGGTTTGTTCGGGGGCGTGCGCCAAACTTTAACCAGTTATGCTCCTTGGCAAATCAAAACAGTTCGTTTTACAGAGCTTGGAGAGGATATTTTGAGCACCGTTCGAGAATAAGCTATTAAAATTATTGGAGATGGGACTTACGCAATTCTCCCCTTAAAAACAAGGGTTGGGAGGGATTGAACAAACCTTCAAACCCTTTGAGATTTGTTGATGCTGCTAAGTCCTGTGACCCAAACCCAGGTAATTCTTATGACACTCCCTAACGGCCCCAAAGCTCCACCCTTTGTGCAGCTAATTCAATGGATCGGCGATCCGCTGACATACATGGATAAATGTGCCAAACAATACGGCGACATTTTCACAGCTCAAGTGAACAACGGGAACCCATTGGTGATGATCAACCACCCCCAAGCTGTCCAGGAGATGCTCAACAGCAACGCGCTTCACGCTCCAGGGCGCCTCAACAGCATCCTAAAACCCTTGATGGGAGAACAATCCATGATTATGCTCTCGGGAGAAAGGCACAAACGCCAGCGCCAATTATTGATGCCACCCTTTCACGGGGAACGGATGCGGAATTACGGCCAACTAATTTGCGATATCGCTCAAGATGTTGCCAGCAAGTGGTCGGTCGATCGACCTTTTGTGGCCCGCAGCGCGATGCAGGAAGTCACCATGCGGGTAATCTTGCAAGCAGTCTTCGGCATGGATGACGGGCCGCGGTTACAAGCACTCAGACCACTACTTGCCTCAGTCGTCGATATGACCAACTCTCCCCTGCGATCGAGCATACTGTTTTTCGGCTGGATGCAGCAAGATTGGGGCTCTTGGAGTCCTTGGGGACGCATGAAACAGCGGCAGCGGAAAGTTGACGCACTGATCGACGCGGAAATTGAAGAACGCAGACAGCAACCAGACGCCAGCCGCACCGACATTCTCAGCTTAATGATGGCCGCGCGCGACGAAAACGGGCAACCAATGACCAATGAAGAATTGCGCGACGAGTTGATGACGCTGCTGTTTGCAGGCCACGAAACCACAGCAACGGCCCTAGCTTGGGCGTTTTACTGGATTCACCACTTGCCCTCCGTGCGCCAGAAGTTGCTGCAAGAATTGGACAGTTTGGGGGAAAATCCCGACCCGATGGAGATTTTCCGCTTACCTTACCTGAGTGCAGTTTGTCAGGAGACGCTGCGAATTTACCCGGTGGGAATGCTGACGTTTGCGCGAGAAGTGCTCACGCCCGTGGAACTGATGGGACATCAACTCGAACCGGGCACGGTTGTCATCGGCTCGATTTATTTGACCCACAGACGGGAGGATTTGTATCCAGAACCCCTGCAATTTAAACCGGAACGGTTTTTGGAGAGGCAATTCTCGCCTTATGAGTATTTGCCCTTTGGAGGCGGCAGCCGCCGCTGTATAGGCTTGGCGTTGGCGCAGTTGGAGATGAAACTCGTGCTGGCAACCATCTTGCGGGATTTCGACCTAGTATTGGCCGAGAAAAAGCCCGTACAGGCCAAACGCCGAGGGGTGACTTTAGGGCCTGCCGGCGGCGTGCGGATGGCCCTGCTGGGGCGGCGGATTCCGCAGCAGAAGCCTGAACCTGTTGCTAGTGGAGTTTAAAGTCGCAGCCGTGGCAGCGGACGATCGAACTTTCAGCTTTGAGTGCCAACAATTTAGGGAAAAGGTGCGATCGTCCGCAAATGCCACCATTTTTTGTAGCACCCGCTACAGATAAACAGCTAGAATCCTTAACCTGTAACCCTCGCCCCCTCTCACTTTTCAAATTTTCAGTCTAAAATGATATGAACCTTGCAAACACAGCCTGAAAGCAAAAGTGGGTGATTGCAATAGTCCTCTTGATATCTCAAAAGCCTGCCTGCCATACTTTAAAAACATATGCATACCCTGTTATTCAGCAAGGTCGGAAGCGTGTTGGCATTGCCTGCAATCTTCCGGCCTCTTTATTTTTTGGGCTACTTCAGGCATTCGGCTAGAGAGGCCTTCGGCAAGGCAAAAGTATAAATTCTCCCCCTGTCCCCATCTGCCCCTCTCCCCAATCTAGAGCTTCTGCCTCTAATTGAAATAGCATCCGACACCAAGTTTAAGGAATCACTAAGGAATAATTAATAACTTCTTAAATGATCTCCTTCTGTCCTTCTCTCAATCTTCTGTTTTCAGAAATTCCGATACCGAGACAGACTTCGGGAGACTCTCCAGATCTTGAATTTCGCTTTCGTGGGCAAAAAACTCGACTTCTTTGTCGTCAATCTGGATCTGATAGCTAGCGGTAGCTGTCACAATCCGCCGCTTTTTTTTATCTTCTATTAAAACCCAACACACGACAGGTCTTACCCATCTCTCAACGTGCTGGCTTTGCTTCGTACTTCCAAAGGCATACCAGCCTTTAGCTTCAATAATTTGAAGCACTTTAAAATCGTTACTTGCCATATATATCTCTATCGCGTTAACTTCTGTATTATTCTTAGATAGAACGGCACGCTTGCTAAGCAGGGAAAAAGTTCTGGAATTACAAGCTGCACTTGACAACCTGATTTTTAGGCGGGAGAAGCGGGTTGGCAGGGCATTGTCTGGGTTGTTGCCAGCTAAATTGAGTGGTACTTTTGTACTCTGCCACAATTACAGGGAAAAATCTATCCTGCCTTCTCAAAAAATAGTCTTGCAGTAGCCTAAACAGCAGCAAATTAAACCTTAGCTAGCTGCATTTAACTGGATGCCAACTACTTATAACACCAGTTTCAAAACAGAATGCAACTGTAGGCCCGTACTCCTAACCATGAGAGTTATCAGTCATTCCCAATTCTTCAATTATTTAATCTAAAATCTAAAATGGTATAACGCCTGGTTGGTGAGAGCGCTCGGCCTACAATGCTGTTCGGACTTTTTGCTGCAATCAACTGTCATCTTTACCCAATGGGGTAAAACTTAACTAGAGATAGTCGATTTCAATTTTAAGCCTCGGGGCGCCTAATTCCTAATTAATTGTATGGTGTAGTTGATAATTGCCAAACCGTCGATCGCACTAAACTACCGTGTCTGACTCTTCGATTACCGTCACCGTTAAACTGTTCGCCGCCTTCGGTGAAGCCTACGGCGTTTCACAACTTACATTAGAACTTCCTCCCGAAACGCCTGTGTCTCAAGTGCTCGAAAGCTCGATCGCCCAATATCCTCAATTAGAACAATGGCGCGATCGCACTCGCTTTGGTCTCAACCTGGAATTCGTCTCCCCCGACACCATCCTCCAAGACGGCGACGAAGTTGTCCTCATCCCTCCCGTCAGCGGCGGGTAGGCTAAGTTGGTTAATCAAAAATTCTAGGTTTTGTAGTTGTGTTCGATCGCACGACTGCCCAATTGTTAGCCCAAAAAAGATTTATTAAGTTTTGTAACAATTCCGTCTGCAAATCATCCTTGAGCTCGATCGGGCTCGGGTGCCAGCCTGACAATCTGGATTCCCAGCCCGAGCCTGAAAACAAGTCAAATCCTTGTGGGGTGGGCGGGACGCCCGCCCAAATATCCAAGTTAAATACACCACTGTTTAACTGAAAAGTAACTGGAAAATCAATCCCGACTAAAAAAATCGGGTATGGTTGACGCACTAATTTGAGCGTGGTATTCTGCGAAAAGAATTAACAAACATCGCAAAACTAGAGAGTTGAGCTATGACCCAGGCGACCAGAACCCAATCCACAGCAGCAACCTTCACAGCCCTCAAATGTAAAGAATGCGGCGAAGAGTACGAACTCCAAGCCAAGCACGTCTGCGATTGCTGTTTTGGCCCGCTTGAAGTCAAGTACGACTACGACGCCATCCGCCGCACCGTCACTCGCCAAACCATCCAAGCAGGCCCCAACTCGATCTGGCGCTACCGCGCATTTTTACCAGTCGCTACAGATAACGTCATCGATGTCGGCACCGGCATGACTCCTCTATTAAAATCCCACCGCTTAGCCCGCCGGCTCGGTCTAAAAAATCTTTATATTAAAAACGATGCCGTCAATATGCCCACTCTCAGCTTTAAAGACAGAGTGGTGTCAGTCGCCCTCAGCAGAGCGAGAGAATTGGGTTTCACGACGGTATCCTGTGCCAGCACCGGCAATTTAGCTAACTCTACGGCTGCGATCGCCGCCCACGCCGGACTAGACTGCGTAGTCTTCATCCCCTCCGACTTAGAAGCAGGCAAAGTCCTAGGCACTCTGATTTACAATCCAACTGTCATGGCAGTTCACGGCAACTACGACCAAGTTAACCGCCTCTGTTGCGAAGTCGCCAATACACACGGCTGGGGATTTGTCAATATCAACTTGCGTCCCTACTATTCCGAAGGCTCAAAAACCCTCGGCTACGAAGTTGCCGAACAGCTAGGCTGGCAATTGCCCGATCACATCGTCGCTCCCCTCGCTTCCGGTTCTTTGTTCACAAAAATTTACAAAGGTTTTCAAGAATTCACCGAAGTCGGTTTAGTGGATGAAAAGAAAGTCCGATTCAGCGGTGCCCAAGCTGACGGCTGTTCCCCCATCGCCCAAGCCTTCCGCGAAGGCCGCGATTTCGTCAAGCCGGTGAAACCGAATACAATTGCTAAGTCGATCGCGATCGGCAATCCAGCAGACGGTATGTACGCCTTGGAAATCGCCCGCAAAACCAACGGCAACATTGAATCCGTCAGCGACACCGAAATCATCGAAGGCATGAAACTGCTAGCAGAAACTGAAGGCATCTTCACCGAAACCGCAGGCGGCACTACAATTGCAGTCTTGAAGAAACTCGTAGAAGCAGGTAAAATCAATCCCGATGAAACCACCGTCGTTTACATCACCGGTAACGGTTTGAAAACGCAGGAAGCAGTTCAAGGCTACATCGGCGAACCCATCACCCTCGAACCGAAACTAGAAGCGTTCGAGCGCGCCCTCGAACGCGCCCGCACGCTCGAACGCTTAGAATGGCAACAAGTTTCGGTTTAACAGCTATCAGTCAGTAGTCGGCAGTCATTAGTCATTAGTTGTTAAGCTGTTGACTGATGACAACTGACCGATCGCTGAGGACTAATGACTGAGGACTAATAACTAATAACTAATGACTACTGGCTAAGGACTAAAAAAATGACTGTCAAAGTTTTAATTCCCACTCCCCTGCAAAAATTCACCAACAATCAAGCCACCATCGAATGCGGTGGCGACAACATTTCCGAACTGATTGAATCGCTGGAAACAAATTGTCCCGGCATCAAAAAAAGCCTGTGCGACGAAAAGGGAGAACCCCGCAGATTTCTCAACTTCTACGTCAACAGCGAAGACATCCGCTTTTTGGATGGCTCAAAAACAGCCCTCCAAGATGGCGATGAAGTTAGCATTGTTCCAGCAGTTGCTGGTGGCTGATGAATTTTCAAATAAACGCAAGTGAACGCAGATAGATTTAAATAACTATCTGCGTTCGCTTACGTTTATTTTATGAAGCTTGGCAAAATCAAATATCTGATAATGAGTAACTAACTTAAATATATATTTGACTGCTGCAAATGTCTTACACATATGATAGCACTCCCTAATCCATTGTTTAGCTTATAACCAAATATCTTCAATTGGATTCTGAGTCGGATCAGAGGAGTGCGAATCTCAAACAAGTGATTTTCCAATTAGATGCTTCTAAACCATTATTCACCAATGATAAAAAATCTTTAACCTCGGCTGAAAAATGATATTTAGCGCCATCCCAAATTAATGCTATTCGCTGGTCTTTATATTGGCTCATCAGATACTTTAAATATTGAATAGTATGTTCTCCATTTCCCTTTGGGTATGGCTGAACCAGACATTGACCCGTCGCAATATTTACTGCGCCAAAGTAAGTCTGTCGCTCTTTCTCATTAACAATTGGAACTTCCACTCTTTCATTCTTCTTGCCCCAAACATAGCCACAGATATCTCCCCAAAGAAGATGACATTCATCCTGAAACAAAACTACCAATTCACCTAATTCGATTTCATGGCGATGAGCTTCTAGCCATTGGGTCAATTCTGCTTTTTTTTTACCATAAGAGGAGCTTTTTTAGGATTACGTTTTTGAGATTTTTTCCAACTTAAACCAGCAGAGTCAAAAATCTCATAGTAACTCTGCCCAGAACTAAAAACAATCTCATACCGTGACTCTATATAAGCTTTTAGTTCTCCTAAATTCCAATAATTCTTTTCTTGTAGCCAATCAATGGTGGCAGCTTCTCATGTTTTAAATATCCCACAGAACCCTTATCAGCCAGCTTAAGAGCAGATACACCAAGCAAATGGTGAATATCTGAGTCCATTTACTGATAAAGCCAGAACTCACTGATAAACTTTCCTGAATCTCTCGTTATTTATATCTTTTAAGTAAGCCACATTTGGACGGTAATTGCTCGTTTCAACTCGCGGGGATCGGGATTAGATTGGATAAATTCCGTTAACTCGAATAGCACGGGAGAAATTATATAGGGATGCTGCCTCTTATCTCATAAATCATTTAGGATTGCTACACATCTCGACTAGATATGTAAAGTTTTTTATCAAAATTAAATATTTCTGGGGTATAACAAATTATTGGCGCGGACAAACACCTATGATTTTAGTCGAGCTTAAAGATATCTAAAAAGGAGAGATCAGATGACACAAGAAAAATTGACAGAATCGCAGGTGCACCAGTCAGACTTCATCGATAAATACGTCGCTGAGCACAAGGAGGAGTTGGAAAAACTCAGAGCAGAGGCAAAGAAGTTGAACTTCAATGGGCAGTGGGTCATCATTGGCGATGATCAGTACCCGCAGAAGAGGGAACAGTACGCGACGACGTCATTTGTAGAGGAATATGTTTCTCCACGCATTATTTTGTATCCGACTGGAGAGAAGGACATCCAGAAGGCGATAGGCTTGTGCCGCGAGCTCAAGATGGCGATAGCTGTGCGCACCGGAGGGCACCAATACTGCGGATTCTCTTCGACCTTGCCGGTAAACATGCAAATCGACCTGAGCAAGACGTTTCCTCTATACAATTATGATCCGGAGACTAACGTGCTGCGATGCGGAGTTAGCCAATCCTTGGGAATCTGGGCCAGCCAGAACAATAAACAGGGAATCTACCTGCCCATGGGGGTGTGCCCATCTGTGCATTTGGGAGGACATGTACACACCGGGGGGTGGGGAATGGTAGCGCGAAGCCATGGGATCCTGGCAGATCACGTGCTAGCGTTCGACATTATACTTGCCAGCGGCGAGAAGCAGCGAATCGTGCGGCCCGAAGAAAGGAAGACAAGTCAGCACAACGACGACTTGTACTACGCGGTGTTGGGGGGAGGCAAAGGAGGAGATTTCGGGATCGTGACGCATTGGGAATTCGAGCCTCTACGCGATCGGGATTACCCTAACTCTGCGTGCTACCTGTTCGTGTGGGAGTGGTCGAAAGAGAAGATGGAACGAGCGGTGCGCCAGATGGCACAACTGTCTAAAGAGTGCGCAGAAGGGACGATCCCATCCGACTACGAGTTCATGCTGAATATCACGGGGCTCCAGGACATGACTTGGCTGTCTGAGCCAGTGAAAGAGGGGTTGACAAAGCGGGGCATCAAGGCTACCAGGTATACGGGTTTGCTGGGCCGAGCGGATGACTTAGCGGATGAGTTGAGACAGCTCGGCGTCACGGCCGAGGATATGGCTTCGCTGACCGAGGCAGTGCAAGATGAGTTGAGACAGCACGGCATCACGGCCGAGGATATGGCTTTGCTGCCTGAGGCAGCGAAACATGAGTTGAGAGCGATAGGAGTATTACATGACGAAGACTGGGTTCCGCCTCTGATCCAGATGTGGATGTGTTTCACGAACAAAAAAGGTGAGGGCGAGCAGTTTAACGACGAATGGTTCGAGTCGTTCACAAAGGAAGATGTCTGCGGGTCTCCGATTGAGGAGGCGAGCATACGAGGTAAGAACACCCCTGTCTCCACAGGGCTTGCGAGCTATTTCATCATGAGAGGAGACCGCGAGATGCCCAATCCCTTCGTAAAGCGCTTCCAAGTCACGATGGACGTACCGGAGGGGTTCCCCGAGACGTACACGAATCGCATGTACGATATCATGGGCAGTTTAGGCACTCGCGACGGGCAGCACCTCGTCTCGCAACAGCAGATATACGCGGGTGGTGCCGTAGCGGAGAACGGGAAAGCAGGGATCACCTCCTACTCATGGCGCAAACAAGCTCTGGCTATGAGCTACGACTCATTCTACTCAAGTAGGTTTTTCCCTGAGGCTCAGGAGACGGCGGAGAAGTGGCAAGAGGCGAACGATGAGGCATTCATCAAGCAGAAGGGGTTTGCTGACAAAGATATGCGGATGTTTGCGTACACCTTTGGGGATCGGGTGCTGGAGAAGGTGTGGCAGTACTACTATGACAGCCAGGAAAAGTACGACCGATTGAGAAGAATCAAGGGGATGCTTGATCCTGATGGTCTTTTCAGTGCCGATCAATTTTCCTTAAAACCGTGGATTGAGAAGAATCAAGGGGATGCTTGATCCTGATGGTCTTTTCAGTGCCGATCAATTTTCCTTAAAACCGTTGTCACAGATCCGTGCAGACGCTGTCTGCCATTCGATCGTCGAGGGACGGGGCAGAAGTTGCCCGGTCCCTCTCTTTCAGCAGGGCTGTTTGATTCTAGCAAAATCATCAGCCCCTAAAACCTGTCACGATCGCCATCTTCCACCTTCAGTTACTGATAAAAACCCCAAAATTCGGAAAAGATTCAGGGCAATGGTTGAGAGAATTGAAAAGTTAGTCACAGGTACAAATTGATGTAATGGGGATTTATCTTCTTGAAATATCACATCTTTTACCCAATGTAATTGATTTTCAATCCGCCAATGCCCTCGGATTTTATCACCAAATATTTAGGCATATTTTTGACAGCTACTTAGATAATATGCCCTCTCTTGGTAAGATTTTGTCCCTCTAGTTCCACTTCTTTCAACCAGTATGAATTTCTGACTATTTGCCCGCAGAGATTTGATGCTATCTGGGACTTCAAAAACCGAGACCTTCCGAGTAATATGTCGGCCGTGACTGGTATCTTCGGTTATGTTTTGGCTAAGCGGAATGGTAGTTTTTGCTCTTGCTTCTAGGGAGCTATATAAGGTAGGCTGATTCTTTTTGACGGCAATCAAGTAATTATTACCTCTCTCAGTACAAGAATTCGGACAGTTTTTAAGCAGCCAAAGTACCAATAAGACAGGAGTGAAGGAAAGTTCGGGTGATTTAAAATCAAATGTGGGTCTAACTCTAACTTAGCAATAAAGGTAGAAAGCAGATGCTGACTTTTTCTTTAAGCCCATCTAAACTTTCATATATTGTCCAACTCAGTTCTTGTTTTATGTGTCCCCATATTCTCTCAATTGGATTCAATTCTGGACTATAAGGTGGTTGAAAAATCAGTAGAATATTATCTGGTATTTTTAGACTACTACTATGATGAAACCGGGTCTTCCGTACTTTGTGTGCTAAATTATCTCAAAAAAATACCGAAAATCCTTGCAGGGCAAAAGTTTGGGAATTACCTTGGTTAAGTTTAGCCATTTTTTTTAGTAAATTTAGATATATAGCCTTTCTCAGTAACATGAGGTACCCGACGTGCATAGGGCATAGGGCATAGGGCATAGGGCATAGGGCATACCTCACCACGCTTGAGAACCGCTATAGTTTGCTTTTTGACTACTTAGGGCTTGCTGAATCAGTGGTTCAAGTAAACACTGTATGGAATTTCCCAGCAGAAAAGGTAGTAAGGGTGCAAGAAAAACAGGTATAATGACTCAAAAGCCGTGCATCACCATTCGCAGTCATGTACCGAAAAGCTGAGTTTGTTCCCAGCTCACCCTTCGACTTTGAACTCCCGAAGGGATGCCAGTTGGCAGAAGATAACCGTTGGGTCAAAATGGCGCAACTAATTCCGGGCGTCGGAATTTGAATCAGCATATTCGGCAAATTTTCCCACCGAAATGGGCTTAAGAGCCAAATCATTTAGGATGGCATTGGGGGCATTAATTATCAAAGAAAAACTGAGAATTAGCGAGCGCGAGAAACAGTAGAACAAATCCGCGAAAACCCCTATCTGCAATACTTTGTCGGTCAATCAACCTACAGTAATGAACTGCCATTTGACCCATCACCCCGCCGTCCACTTTCGGCAACGAATCAGTGCCGAGTTAGTGAATAAAGTCAATGAAAGAATGGTAAATAAAATCCGGGAAACTACCCCAAGCCCGCAAAAAAAAAAGGATTCGGCCGCCTCAAATGAGTTAAAAAATTAAGGAAAATTAATCAGAGATGCTCCCTCGGCCCCAGCCGACATTAGTTATCCGACCGACTTAGGACTATTAAAGGGAGCCCGAGTTCACACCGAAAAAATCATAGATATCCTCTATAAACCTGTCAAAGGTAAAATCCCGAAAAAATCAAGAACCTACCGCGATCTCGCAAGAATTGATTACTTATTAATAGCAAAACAAAGAAGACCATCTCGAAACAAAAAAAGACAGGCAATTAAAAAACAACTCCAATATATCAAAAGAAACTTGGCTCATATTGAACAGCTAATCGAGTTGGGTGCTACTAAGCGAAAGTTTGAATAAAAAGCAATATAAAACCAGGCTAGTCCTCACAGAAGTCTATCGCCAACAGCAGTAGTTATTTGATAACAATAAACAGAGTATATCGGATAGAATAGTAAGTCTAAGTCAACCCCATATCCGTGCCACAGTCAGAGGAAAAGCCGGAAAAAGCGTAGAGAGGCGAGCCAAACTATCAGCAAGTTGTTTTGAAGGATATGTATTTTTAGACCGGATGAGCTGGGACAACTTTAACGAATCAGGAGACTTAAAAGCCCAAATAGAAGCCTTTAAAAGTTACACAGGATACTATCGGTGAGTCAGTTCATGCCGTTAGCGAAGCCCTCGAAGACGATCGTATTTATCGTAAAGCGAGAAAACCGAGCATGGTGTAAAGAAAAAGCAATTAGGCGAGCGTGGACCGCCTTTAGGAAGGCCTCCCGCAACTGTCAGTAAAGAAAAAAAGAAGCAAGCCTGGGAAGATGAGAGAATTAGAAATGGGATTGAGGGCAAATTCGGGGCTTGCGGAAACGAAGATTTGGCCTAAATCGGATCGTGGCAAAACTTGATAATACTTCACAAATAGCTATTGCTATCACTTTTTTAGTAATGAACCTTTCTACCTGGTTGCGCCTGGTTTTTTGTGTCTTTTTATGTCGCTAGGACAAAACAACACCTGTTTTTGGATTCAAGATATTCTCCACTTATCTTGGGAAAAGATTAATGTAAGAAAAGCTTATTTTAAATCCAGCTTGAATATATCGATCGCTCTTGCTCTTTGGAAAGCGATCGCTTATTCAGCAAACCCTACTTACTTATGAAACCAAATCGAGGCTTGTAGTTGCGCTTGGGCGCCCAAGCGCAACTACAAATCTAAAACTTATTTCTTTGCGCAGTGCGTTAGGGAATTATCCCACTAGGAAGCTGCCCTTGCAGCAGTCCGGGGACGGCGCCGACCCGTCACCTGATTGGCAGGAGATGGCAAAGATGGCGATGGTGATGATGGCGATGATGGCGATGATGGCGATGATGGCGATGATAATAGCTTAGGTGCTTCCAAGGAACCTGGAGCTACTGCTGCATTTTCCGATCGCACAAAGGACGCTTCTTCAGGAATTTGCATCAGGAATACCAGCAAGGGATTGCTTTGTAGTTCCCGGCGCATCACTCGCTGAATTGCCCGTTCTATTTGGGTTTGAGCTCCTACCCAGTCAACATTAACTTGTGAGTCAGCAGTAGCTGCAGGTTTCACAAATTCTGACCACCGATCGCTCAAAACTGTTTCAATGGTTTGAGTGATTAATCCGATCACCTCCGCGCGATCGGCTGATGTCACTACACCTTTCAAGTGTACTTCCGGCTTAGCAACTAATTTGCCTTCCCAATTCAAAGCCGCCGCTACAGTTACAACGCCATCTCCGGCCAACTGCTGGCGTTCCTTGAGGACGTTCGCTTTCACAACGCCCGATCGAGAAGAATCTACTAATTCAATTCCTGAAGGCACTTTACCGCTAACTCGCATCGAATTTTCAGTTAATTCTACGACATCGCCGTTATCAATAATCACCATATTGCTAGCGGGAATGCCCATGCTTTGAGCCGTCTTGGAGTGCTGGATCAGCATCCGGTGTTCCCCGTGCACTGGCAAGAAGAACTTGGGACGAGTCATGTTAATCATTAACTTTTGGTCTTCCTGACAGCCGTGACCCGAAACGTGAATGCCTTTATCGCGGCCGTAAACCACGTGTGCTCCCAGCATCATCAGTTTATCGATCGTGTTTACCACTGCGATCGTATTTCCCGGAATCGGATTAGCCGAAAAAATGACTGTATCGCCCTTTCTGATTTTCAGTTCGTGATGTTCGCCGTTAGCAATGCGAGTCATCGCCGCCATCGGTTCGCCTTGGGAACCCGTAGTCAAAATCAAAACTTTGTCTTCAGCCAAATTGCGAATTTCTTTCAGAGGTTTGAAAAGACTATCTTCGCATTTGATGTAGCCGAGATTGCGGCAGTGAGCGATGACGTTAAGCATCGACCGGCCAACCACTCCGACATACCGATTGTTTTTCTTAGCCAAGTCCAAAACAATTTGCAATCGGTGTACCGAAGAAGCAAAAGTCGTCAGCATCACCCGTCCCGGTGCTTGAGCGATAATTCTGTCTAAATTCGGCGCAACAGAACGTTCCGAAGCGGTAAAACCCGGAACTTCCGAGTTAGTAGAATCGCTGATCAAGCACAGCACGCCTTTCTCGCCGTACTCGGCCAGCTTTTGCAAATCAAAATGCTCGCCATCTACAGGAGTGTGGTCAATTTTAAAGTCTCCGGTGTGAATCAAAATTCCCACGGGAGTGTGAATCGCCACCGTAAAACTGTCAGCCATCGAGTGAGTGTTGCGGATGTATTCGACTAAGAAATGCTTGCCAATTCTTACCGTATCCCGCGGTCGAACAGTCCTCAATTCTGTGCGGTGAGACACTCCCGCTTCTTCCAATTTTCCGGCTAGCAAAGCCATCGCCAAACGCGGGCCGTAAATGACCGGAATTTCAAATTGTTTGAGGTGATAAGGGATGCCGCCGATGTGGTCTTCGTGACCGTGTGTCACGATCATGCCTTGAATTTTATGGCTGTTTTCCCGCAGGTAAGTCATGTCTGGGAGGACAATATTTACCCCGTGCATTCCATCTGTCGGGAAGGCTAAACCTGCATCTAAAAGAATTATTTCGTCGCCGTACTCGAACACACAAGTGTTTTTACCGATTTCGTGCAGTCCACCTAGGGGAATAATTTTTAGAGCAGATGCAGTTGTATTTTTTGTGATCATGCGTATCCTTTGTTAGTTATTTTTGTTATTTGTCTGTTGTCTGTTGTCTGTTGTCTTTCGTCTTTCGTCTTTTGTTTGTTGGTAGGGCGATTATTTTCCAAATATTTATGGAAAACTCCCCTGGGGGTTTTACTTTCCCCTACAGTCAGTTGTCTTTTGCCTTCAGTCTTTAATCCTCTGTCTTTAATTTTTGACTGTTAGCCAATTACTAACAATTAATTACTAAGGACGGATGACTAACAACTAATGACCGATCACAACCAATATTCAGTTGTCTGAAAACTCGTTCTCGCCTGTCTAGATAGCTGATACTGTGGCTAGCTGGCTCAGTACGTCCTTTAACTTTTGAGTCATTTCAACGGGCGGATCGCACAGGGGCAGACGGGTGGAACCTACATCCCAGCCTTGAAGTTTAAGAGCTGTCTTGACGAGAATGGGATTTGTGGTGAGAAAAAGAGCTTTAAACAGGTCAAAAAGTTGCAAGTGAATCTGGGTAGCGACTTGAACTTGACCGGTCTCGAAAGCTTCGATCATCTGTTGCAGTTGTTCTCCTACCAGATGGCTGGCTACGCTAACTACACCAGATCCTCCTACCGCCAACATCGGCAAAGTTAGGGAATCATCTCCAGAATAGATGGCAAATTCAGGGGATGTCAAGCACCGAATTTGACTTGCTTGATCCAAGTTGCCACTTGCTTCTTTTACGGCCACAATGTTGGGGATTTCTGCCAATCGAGCAACCGTCTCCGGCAACATATTCTGACCAGTGCGACCGGGGATGTTATATAACATTATAGGCAATTCTGGAGCAGATTGCGCGATCGCCCGAAAATGATTGTACAAACCTTCTTGCGGCGGCTTGTTGTAATAAGGAACCACCTGCAAACAGCCGTCTAACCCGAGTTTAGCTGCTTTTTGGGTAGCTGCTACTGCTTCTTTTGTCGAATTCGATCCGGCTCCTGCGATTACCAACGCCTTACCGGCCACCGCCTTTTGTACCACCTGAAATAATTCGTACTCTTCATCCCAGGTCATAGTGGGAGACTCGCCCGTTGTGCCGCACACTACCAAGCTATCCGTACCGCGATCGGCTAAATGAACTGCCAATTGTTCTGCTACCGCATAGTTAACGCTGCCGTCTTCCTTAAACGGCGTAATCATTGCAGTCAGAACCCGTCCAAACTTTACCACACTTTCTCCGATTTTAGACTGTTGATTTTTGATTTTAAATTTTTGATTTCAGATGAAAGGTTTATCTAAAATCCCCCATTTCAATTTTCAAGTTGCGAGGCTTCCCCCTAATTAGAAGCCGCAGCCACTGGGGTTCGCAACAAATCTTTTTGGGCCAGCAACTCAGCTATCTGCACCGCATTTAAAGCCGCCCCTTTGCGGATTTGATCGCCAGACAGCCACATCTCCAACCCGCAGGGGTGAGAAATATCTTGGCGAATCCTGCCGACTAACACCTCATCCTTACCGCTGGCCTCTGCAGGCATCGGGAAATAATTAGCTTGCCAGTCTTCTACCACCTTAACCCCGCTTGCCTGCTTTAAGATTTCCTTGGCCTCGAGCGCGCTAAAAGGCTCTGCAAACTCTAGATTAATCGCTTCCGAATGAGCCCGCAGTACGGGAACCCGCACACAAGTGGCCGTAATTTTAATCTCGTCCGTACCAAATATCTTCCGAGTTTCGTTTACCATTTTCATCTCTTCTTCACAATACCCCAAATCATTAATCGGGGTGTTGTGCGGAAACAAATTAAATGCTAAGGGGTAGGGAAATATATCTGTTTTGGGAGTTTCCCCCTGCAAAATTGCTCTTGCTTGAGCTTTCATTTCCTCCATCGCCCTTGCCCCGGCCCCGCTGGCAGACTGGTAAGTCGCTACAACGATGCGCTGTATCGGCCTAACTTTGTGAAGCGGCCAAACGGCAACTGCCATCAAAATCGTCGTGCAGTTGGGATTAGCAATTATACCTCGGTGAGCTGCCGCCGCTTGGGGATTGACTTCTGGAACCACTAGCGGTACGGTCGCATCCATGCGGAAAGCGCTAGAATTGTCAATGACCACTGCTCCGGCTGCCACCGCTTGCGGAGCCCATAATTTAGAAGTAGAGCCGCCTGCAGAAGCGAGCACCAGATCTACATTATCAAACGATCGCCCCGAAACTGCTTCGACCGACAGCATCTCGCCGCCAAAAGGCAACGTAGTGCCTGCTGAACGTTCCGAAGCCAGCAGCTTCAAGTTAGAAATCGGAAAACTCCGGCTGTGCAAGAGTTCTAGCAACTCGGCCCCGACTGCGCCGGTGGCTCCTAAAATAGCAACTCGATAGGATTGAGACAAATTACTTTCCTCCACAAATTAGAGTCTAAACGATCGAAATCAAAAATTTAAATAACTGCAATTCTCAATATCAAACTTAATTAATGTTATGCGACATCAGGAGCATGAGAGGATGGCAATGGTGCAGTTAACCGAAACGGGCGATCGGACTTCCCGATTGATCCGTGCGATCGTACCCAATGCCAGTTTAGCATCTTTTGCCGTAAGCGTTGCCCTCGAAGAGGATCGCCCACGCCCAATCCGCATCCGGTTAGGTTTTGCGATATATCTGCATTTTAGCAGGCGCATCCATTGACTTTAACTGGCTGCGGAGGTCGGCAAGATTGACATCACAAGGCGATATGTGCTATGGTGCATCGGCAATTAGTGGACTTAACCTCCACATTCCTAGCAGCAAAAGCTAGTATCATCAAACCAAAACTATTTGGCAAGAGCCAAAAAAGTAGCCGGCAATGACTGACAGTCTCATCCGGTAAAGGTGTTTGTAGTTGTGCCGTTACGAGTCAAAGCGTACAAAATTAAAATGCAGGCAAAGTCAGATTTGTATGTATTTTATTACTATTGTTAAATATCAAAAAAGCCGATGAAAGTAACCCAGGAAAAACTTCCAGCCAGCCAAATAGGTCTGGAAATCGAAATTCCATCAGAAAAGTCAAAACAAGCTTACGAGCAAGTAATTAAACAATTCGCTCGCGAGGTCAATATTCCTGGGTTCCGCAAAGGCAAAGTTCCCCGCCAAGTTTTGCTACAGCGCCTGGGCCAGACTCGCTTGAAGGCGACGGCTTTGGAAAATTTGATTAATGATTCGCTGCAAAAAGCCCTCGAACAAGAAAAAATTCCGGCAATTGGCAGTTTTGAATTGCGCACCGAGTTTGAAGAATTACTAGCTAAGTTCGATCCAGAACAGCCTCTGATTTTTTCGGCTAAGGTTGACGTACAACCCGAAGTGAAATTGGGTCAGTACACAGGTTTGCAGCTTCAAGCAGAAGAAGCTAAGTATGATGAGGCTCAGGTAGATGAGGTACTGGCTAAATATCGATCGGACAAAGCTACTTTAATCCCCGTAGAAAGCCGGCCGGCTCAGTTGGGAGATATGGCTTTGGTTGATTTTTCCGGGAGATTTGCGGAAGCACCCGAAGGCGAAACTCCCGCAGAAATTCCCGGCGGTCAAGCAGAAGATTTTCAAGTAGAATTGTCGGAAAATCAGTTTGTACCGGGCTTTATCCAAGGCATGATCGGGATGAATCCGGGAGAAACCAGAGAAGTTTCCGTGCAGTTCCCGCCGGAGTACAGCAGTGAAGAATTAGCGGGAAAACCAGCAGTCTTTACGATTACCCTCAAAGAACTTAAGGAAAAAGAATTGCCGGAGTTGGACGACGACTTCGCCCAAGAAGTCAGCGAGTTTGAAACTTTAGCAGAACTCCGCGCATCCCTCGAAACTAGGTTTAAAGCAGAGCAAGAAAACAAGACATCAGCAAATAAGGAAAAAGCTATATCAGCAGCACTCGTGCAGCTAATAGAAGTGGAAATTCCCGAAACAATGCTCGATCGCGAAATCGATTATTTGCTGAATCAACAAGCCGTCCAATTGAAAAATTACGGCATAGATATCAACCAACTGTTTACCGAAGAAAATATGGGCCCGATGCGGGAACGCTCGCGCCCGGAAGCAGTCGATCGGCTCAAGCAGACTCTAGCTCTGGCAGAAGTAGCTAAGCTGGAATCCTTATCTGTGGAAGACGCAGAAGTAGCAGCAGAAGTAGCAAAAGTCAGAAAGCAGTTTCCCAAAGGAGATTTTGACCCCCAAAGGTTGCAGGAATTTGTAAGGGAAGACTTGCTCAAACAAAAAACCCTGAAATGGTTAGAAGAAAAAGGAACAATCGAACTCGTACCTGAAGGCTCTCTAGCTCCTGCAGCAGAAGAACCAGAAGAATCAGACGCTGAAGATTCAGCAGAAGCAGCCACGAGCGTCGAAGTGGAAGTCGTAGGCGAAGAATAGAACTTAATGTGTTCCAATGTCCTAATTGGGGGCATGAAATCAACCGTGGTTTTAACCGCGCACCCGATCCTTAACTACAAGCTCAGGGTGCGCACGGCGCACCCGATCCTTACTACAAGCTCGGGGTGTCCACTATAAGCAGCGATGATTTACAAGTAAGTCTTTTAACTCATTCACCCCGCGAGGCTTGCTACTAACGCCAGCGTTGCGCCGAACACAGAAAGCAATCTCAAAACTCAAAACTCCGCATTCCCCCGATATCCGTTCAGAAGAGGCATAATAGTTAAAAGCTGGCGGCTTAATTTAAAGCAAAATCAGCAGCAGCAAATTGTCTAGAATCCTTGACTGGTGTCTTATGGTTGTATCTCAATCTTCCAATTACCTAATTACAAGCTATAACGATTTTGATGTCAGCGACCGCCCCAGCAATGTAGTGCCGATGGTACTAGAACAGTCGGGGATGGGCGAGCGGGCGTTTGATATTTACTCGCGCTTGCTGCGGGAGCGAATTGTGTTTTTAGGGACTCCCGTAACCGACGAAGTTGCTGACTCGATAGTGGCTCAGCTATTGTATCTAGATGCCGAAGACCCAGAAAAAGATGTCCAAATGTACATTAATTCCCCCGGCGGCTCGGTGACGGCCGGAATGGCAATTTATGACACAATGCAGCAAATCCGCCCGGATGTGGTGACGATTTGTTACGGTTTGGCAGCGAGTATGGGCGCATTTCTGCTGACAGCAGGAGCCCACGGGAAGCGGATGTCTCTTCCGAGTTCCCGGATTATGATCCACCAGCCGCTTGGAGGCGCTCAAGGTCAAGCAGTTGATATTGAGATTCAAGCCAAGGAAATCCTTTATCATAAGCGTAAGCTGAATCAACTGCTAGCGCACCACACGGGTCAACCGCTCGACAAATTAGAGGCTGATACAGAGCGCGACTTTTTTATGTCAGCCGAGGAAGCCAAAAATTACGGTTTGGTCGATCGAGTTATCGAAAAGGAAAACCTTCCGGCAGCGGGAGAGAATGTCACTGCACTGAATTAAGAGGCTGTTATGTCTAAGTACGACTCCCATCTAAAATGTTCGTTTTGTGGCAAGTCTCAAGAGCAAGTACGCAAGTTGATCGCAGGGCCAGGGGTGTATATCTGCGACGAATGCGTGGACTTGTGCAATGAAATTTTAGATGAGGAGTTGTTTGACTCGAGTGCAGTGCCGGCAGCGGCGGCGGCTCCGAAGCAGGAAACGACGCAAAAGCGCCGCGCTACCTCGGGCAAAAGTATGTCGATGAGCCAAATTCCGAAGCCGAGGGAAATTAAAAATTACCTCGACGAAAATGCGATCGGGCAAGATGAGGCGAAAAAGGTGCTCTCGGTGGCAGTTTACAACCACTACAAGCGCCTCAGCTTTATCCATGCAAAAAATAGCGGCAAGCACCCGCCGGAAGAAGTAGAACTGCAAAAATCGAATATTTTGTTAATCGGGCCGACGGGCTGCGGAAAAACGCTGCTGGCTCAGACTTTGGCGGATATGCTAGACGTGCCGTTTGCGGTGGCTGACGCGACGACGCTGACGGAAGCTGGCTATGTCGGGGAAGATGTGGAAAATATTTTGCTGCGGCTGCTGCAAGTGGCAGATATGGACGTGGAAGAGGCGCAGCGCGGAATTATTTATATTGATGAAATTGACAAAATTGCCCGCAAGAGCGAAAATCCTTCGATTACGCGGGATGTGTCGGGTGAAGGCGTGCAGCAGGCGCTGCTGAAAATGCTGGAGGGGACGATCGCCAATGTACCTCCCCAAGGCGGCCGCAAGCATCCCTATCAAGACTGCATCCAAATTGATACCAGCAATATCATGTTTATTTGCGGCGGCGCTTTTGTCGGTCTGGAGAAAGTGATAGAGCAGAGAACGGGTAAAAAGTCAATGGGTTTCATTCAGCCCGGAGAAGCTCAGCCGAAGGAAAAGCGGGCTGCTGATGTACTCAAGCAACTGGAACCCGATGATTTGGTGAAGTTTGGGATGATTCCGGAGTTTATTGGGCGGGTGCCGGTGGCGGCGGTGTTAGAGCCGTTGGATGAGGAAACGCTAATGGCGATTTTGACTGAGCCGCGCAATGCTTTGGTTAAGCAGTATCAAAAGCTGCTGAAGATGGATAACGTGCAGTTGGACTTTAAGCCGGATGCGATTCGGGCGATCGCCCAGGAGGCATACCGCCGCAAAACTGGAGCGCGGGCGCTGCGGGGAATTGTCGAAGAATTGATGTTGGATGTGATGTACGAGTTGCCGTCGCGCAAGGATGTTGCCAGGTGTACGATTACTAAGGAAATGGTCGAGAAGCGATCGACCGCCGAGTTGTTGGTACTTCCGTCTTCGCTTCCCAAGCCAGAGTCAGCTTAAAAGCAAGGTTTTCAGCATAGCTATGGAATCTCGCATTCAATCATACCTGCGCTTTGCGGCGAGCCAGCAGCGCGACACCGAGCGGATCGGGCCGTTCCTCGCTACCTTCAGCGGCCACAGCGCCAACCCTTATCTGAACTATGCAATTCCCGACGACGGCGCCGCACCCTCGCTCGCCGATGTCAACGCCCTAATCGCTGCGTACTCTCAGCGCGGGCGACAGCCGCGTTTGGAGTATGTCGCGAAACTAGCGCCGGCTGTCGAAGAAACGCTGATCTCAGCCGGTTTCACCGTTGAGGGATGCTTGCCGCTGATGACTTGCACTCCGGGTTCCGAGCAATTGCTTCCCGTCCCCCCGGGCATCGAACTAATTTTGCCAGTTTCCGAGGCCGAGATCCTCGGTACAGCGGCGGCGCAACACGAGGCTTTCACAGAGGCTGCACCAAGCCCTGGAGACGTTGACAGTCTTCGGAAAAGTCTGGCAGCAGGCAGCATCGCGGTACTCGCCCGCGTAGCAGCAACGGGCGAACCTGCGGGGGCTGGAATGTTTACTGTGCCGGCAAATCAGACGACAGAAATCGCCGGTATCGGTGTGCGCGTCCCTTTTCGCCGGCGGGGCATAGCAGGGGCCTTGACGGTCCGGCTGCTGCGAGAAGCTTTCGACGCGGGTGTTGCGGTGGCGTTTTTGATGGCGGGACACGAGGAGGAATTCCGAGTTTACACCCGCGCTGGATTTTGTGCGATCGGCGAAATTTTGCACATTTCGCTGCCGCAAGCATAGATTTACCAATCTATAAAATCATCCTCATTTAACTCAGAAGATAACTCGGAAAAATCCGGTTCAGATTCCAATCTAAAAGTTTCCGACTCCCAAATCTCCAAGTCCTCCGACAAATCGACTACTTCCCCGTCAAACATATCAGCCAACTTCCTAGCCGAATTTGCGACATCTCGCGCGTCATCACGCACCGCTACAGCCTGAGCGTTAGAGTCATTTTGAGAGTCTGTAGAGGCGTTTGTGGGCGATCGTGATTCGGAAATTGCCGGCACATTAACGGCGGTATTTTCAGCCGCTGGCGGGTATTTTTGTTCTTCTCCACCATTCCCCAAAAAATCATCTGTAATCTCAGAACCCGCCGAGTTTTGCACCTGTTGGCCCGCATCATCCGCAGGATTAGAATTCCTGGGATTTTCGCCAACACGTCCGTTAGAAGTTGGCAAATTATTGGCGCGGGAACTATTAGTTTCAGCGGGATTTGTCAATCCCACTTTTACAGTTACTCGACGGTTAAAAACTTGCAAAAAAGCTTCTTCAATATTAGCTACTTTGTCTTTAACCATATTGAGCAACGGCTGCGAACTAATCTTAACATAAGCAGTATTATTGCTAAAAATTACTAGCTGTCCGTGTTGGCGAAGCAGCGATTGAGTTCCGTGCGGCCGCACGCGGTCAAGTACCTGTTCCCACACTCGATTTAAATCGATTTCATCGGCTGAATTAGTCGGTGAATAATTTGTTTGATTCGTTTCAGCAGTTGGTACAGGTGCGGGAATTGCTGCAGGAGGTGTGCTTTCTGTTTTATTAGCCACAGGCGGCGGCTGAGGTGGAGGATTTTGCGAATTGGGAACTGAAGATTGTTCAATATTAGATGTCTGGCTCCCCCCCTTAGCAAGGGGGGGCTGGGGGGGGTGAATTTGTGATGGAGCAATATTTTTAGCTGGTTCGGCTGCCGATTGCTGGTGAGTTCTAATTGCTGAGGGCAACAATCCCAATAGCGTTACTTCCAGCCACAAACGCGGCTGAGTGGTATTTTTTATTTGCACTTCATGGGTTTGCAAATGTTTCTGACCGGCCAAAATTAACTCGGTCTCCCAATTCAGGGCAAAATTGCAAAGTTTTTCCCAAGTTGCATCGGTTAAAGCTACTAAATTTGACCGTTCTGGTGCAGATTTGGCTATTAGCAAATCTCGGTAAAAGCTGGCGAGACTTTGCAGCACTATTAGCGGTTCCCGACCGCGATCCATGAGGTGGCGGGTCATGTCTATTAATGCTGTAGCGTTATCTGTATCAATAGCTTGCAGCAAATCCATTAAATCATTTTCAGGGACTGCACCGACTAGATCCCAAACTTTTTCGACTGTTACTTGACCGGGAAATAAGCTCAGTTGGTCTAGCAAACTTTCGGCATCTCGCAGACCTCCTTGGGCGATTTGAGCGACCATTTGTACTGCGTCGCTGGCAATATTGATATTTTCTAATTTGGCAATTTTGTGCAAGTGTGCGGTCATTGAGTCGAGGGGGATGCGGCGGAAGTCGAACTTTTGGCAACGAGAAATAATAGTTGGTAAGACTCTTTGTGGATCGGTTGTTGCGAGGACGAATACAACGCGATCGGGCGGTTCTTCTAATGTTTTTAATAAGGCATTAAATGCCTGGGTACTGAGCATATGAACTTCGTCTATTACATATACTTTATAGCGGCACTGTACGGGGGCAAATTGAGCTCGTTCGATTAAATCCCGAATGTTATCTACTCCCGTGTTGCTGGCGGCGTCAATTTCGATGACATCTAGCGTCGAACCTCGGGCAATTTCTTGGCAAACGTTGCATTTGCCGCAGGGTGTCGGGGTGGGGGCAACCGTAGAAATACAGTTGAGAGATTTGGCGAAAATTCTGGCACTGGAGGTTTTACCGGTGCCTCTGGGGCCGGTGAATAGATATGCTGGTGCTATGCGCTCTTGCAGGATGGCGCTGGTGAGGGTTTGGGCGATCGCCTCTTGACCGACTAATTCGGCAAATGTCTGAGGGCGATATTTGTGATGCAGGGGTTCGTAGGTCACGATCGAATATGGGTGGTATTAGCTGTAATCTTAGCTAAGGAGACGTTGTTCGATCGCACCATAGCTCGACTTTCACAGCAAGCCACCCGGTGGGCTTGCAAGGCGGGAGCGAGCGCACAGTAGGAATTAGCACCCTCCCAACGTCCGCGCCTCGATCGTCCGGGCGATCGACTGTTCTCCTTGATGTTTTCCGCTGCTCGCTCCCAGAGTTACTATTAATTTATGTGTATTTCTTTTTATTTTGCTAGAAACGGAGACCGCCGAACAAACATTTTTTTTTAGCTCTATTGGTATAATATATTACAGACAATTCACCATTTCTTTTGGCCTGTGCCAGCGCGGGATTTTTCGATATTTCGGAAACCTGCTTGCAGTTAAAGATAAAGTATTAATTAGAGGGTGCGTGCTCCTGTTGCAGAAATCCAGTTGTACCAAGATGATGGTGGAATGATGTCAATGTTGGTTGATCGAGTTGCACTACCAGCTCTACTCTGGAGTCCTGTATAAATATAGCGTCAAATTTTACCCTTTAAAAGCCCATGTCAACCCAAATAATCCTTGTAGAACCAAGGTTGGCAGTAGCCTCTCCCAAACCTAAACAGGCTAAACCGGGACATCCGTCCTCAGACCAACTCTTCATGGGAGCCTCGGGATTACTGTTGTTATTGCTTATCGGTTTAGCGGTGTTTACCAAGCTAAAACTCGACGATTTGAGAAAAAAGCTCACATTTGAGGAGTTTAGAAATCGAGAACTCCAGAAAAAATACAAAATGGCTCTGGAAACCATCTCAAAAATGGAAAAGAATCCCGACCTTATCCACTCTCGAGACTTTAATTTAGACTACCTAAGAATGCGGATGGCTGAAGAAGTTTTTCACTTTGGCATTGTGAACCAGATCAAGCAAAAAGTCAAAGAAAAAATTAGTATTGCCCTACGTCCGACGCAGAGCGCGGTGGGAGAGAAAAACGGGTCGGCGGGCAGCGGCAGGCAAGTGGATTCGATGTTTGATATCGAATACGAAACTGGCGATCCCGCAGTAAAAATAGAAAAACGAGTGCTGTTTCGGATTCAAATTAAGCTGATGAAACTGCCGACTCAGGCAACATCGGCGACAATTAATCAAATTATTGACTGTTTGGAAACTTATCTGAGTCCTTCTGACGACCACGACAGTTGGCAGCCGACAATTCAAGGTCGCATCGTTCATATTGAGTGGGATCAAAAAGCAAAGCCGACGCCGATGTTGGTGCTGGAACAGTCGAATGAAGGGGTGAATGTTACCTTTAGGACTACGAGAACGCCTGCCGGCCGACCTGCAAATGACCTTGAGAGCCAGTTGACAGGAGCGAAAGGCCAAAAAAACGGCAAAAGTAGTTCTAAAAGTCCAGCCAAAGGTGCAACAAAAAGTCCTGCTAAGGTAGGAGGAAAGCGTCCCGGTTCTCGGAAATAAGTTTAGGTTCATTAATTTTATTTTTCCGAAAGAACGCCTGTGGCAGCCGCTGTTGATGTATCTTGTGCGAGGTAGCCGTCTTCCATGTGAATAATGCGATCGGCTATGTCTAAAATGCGGTTGTCGTGGGTGACAAGCAAAATAGTGCAGTGCTGTTCTTTGGCCAAACCTCGCATAATTTCTACCACATCTCGACCTGATTTACTATCTAGTGCTGCTGTGGGTTCGTCCGCTAATACTAATTTCGGCTGGCTCACTAAAGCCCGGGCGATCGCAACTCTTTGTTTCTGTCCGCCAGAAAGACTGTCCGGGTAATAATCTATTCTTTCTCCCAAGCCTACAGCTTGCAGCATTCCCTCTATTTTATCATTAGTTTCTTGGCGAGAAAGATGGCTGTGCAGTTCTAAAGACATCTGCACGTTTTGCCTAGCTGTCAAGCATTTGAGCAAATTGTGAGCTTGGAAAATATAGCCGATGTCGCGGCGGACTTTAACTAATTTATTTTTCCCGGTTCCCCGCAATTCTTGGTCGAGAATTTTAAGACTACCTTCTTGGATCGCTCGCAAAGCTCCTATCAAGGTTAACAATGTTGTTTTACCAGACCCAGAAGGCCCAGTCATCAGCACGATTTCGCCCGGATAAATTTCGAGGTTGATGTCAAATAATGTCTGTTTGCGAAGTTGTCCTTCCCCAAAGGAATGATTGAGATTTTTAATCGATACAACTGGTAAAGTGTTCATTGTTATTTGTTATTTGTTATTTGTTATTTGTCAATACTCCGGACAGTTTTTGGAACGATACTACAAGCTTACGCGGGGCAAGGAGCATAAAAAAGTCGAATTAAATGTAAGTCAGGGGTGGAGCTGACATTGATTTAATTATCCACAGGGGCTGCGAAGTCTTAGAACATAAGCCATTGGGCCCTATAAAAACTGTCCGGACTATTGATTTGTTATGTTCTATATACCAACACTTCGGACAGTTGATGGGCTTACGCGCTCATGACCTACAAACCGGGTTTCTACAAATTTTGCATTTATTAAGTATAAATATAGGAATAAACCGGGTTTCTGAGACTTCTTCCTTTAACATCCATCCGTTAAATCCGCTACATAATCCATTGCCTAACTTCCTTCTTCCTTCCTTAAAAAATATCCGCCGGGTCAGCCGCCTGCAACTTCCTAACTGCGATCGCCCCCGACACAGAACACATGACAACTGTCATTGCAAAAACAGTTCCAGCTTTCATCAAAGTCATGTACATCGGCAAACTCGTAGCACTTCTCGCTAAATTGTACAGCAGAACAGAAACCCCAAACCCCGGCAAATAACCAATAATTGCCAAAATCAAAGCCTCTTGAAACACCACGCCCAAAAAGTAAATGTCCTTATATCCCATCGCCTTTAGCGTAGCGTATTCGGGTAAATGATCGGTAACATCAGTATAAAGAATTTGATAAACAATCACTATCCCAACGATAAATCCCATTGCCGCGCCGAGAGTAAAAACAAATCCGATTGAGGTACTTTCCTGCCAATATTTTTTTTCAAAAGCTACAAACTCTTCTTTAGAAGAAATTCTCACATCTTTCGGCAAAGTAGCCCTCATTTTATCAACAACTGCCTTAACATCCGTTCCCGGCTCCAAGTTAATAACACCTATATCAATTAGACCTCTTGTTCTCCGCGTCGAAAAAATCCGCAGAAAGTTCAAATCGCTGGTGACAAGATTTCCGTCGGCACCGAAAGATGCCCCTAAAGTAAATAAACCATCTACAGTAACGCGGCGGTTGTCAACTTCTGCTTCGACAATTTTTCCCTGCTGGAAATATTCTGCTACTGGCCCAAACTCCGGACGAGAAGCTTGGTCAAATAAAACCACATCCGCCATTTTGATTTTGTCCAAATTATTTTGGATTTCAGGCATATCAAAGATGGGATGAGTCGGGTCAAAACCGATAACCATCAATTGGCGGGTATTGCGCTGCTTTGGATCGGGATTTTTCCACAATCCAAAGCCTAAATATACCGGGCTGATTGCTGTAACGCCGTCAAAACTCAAAGCTTGATACAAGCGGCGCTGGGGAAAGCTTTTCATGGCTATTAAAGCCGTTGACTGAGTGCTGGTGATAAAAATATCCCCTTTTAACTTCGAGTGAAAGCTAATGGAGCTTTCAAATAGGGCGTCTCTAAATCCAAACTGCATAAACATCAGCAAGTCGGCAAATCCAATGCCGGCTAGCGCGATTACTAAGCGCATTTTTTCGCGCGTTAATTGTGCCCAAGCTAGTGGTATTTTGGCCATAAGAGTCAATTTTAGATTTTAGATTTTAGATCTTAGATTGGGGATTTCGGATTGAATAATTTTAGGACTTAAGCACGAGTGTTGATAAACCAGTTTTTTCCCCTTATATTTAATTCAAACCCTTAATATCGGTAAAACACTCGGTTGCTAGAGTCCCGATTCGTAAGTCTTCTAAACGTAAAATTTAGATATTTATTTTGACTTCAACCTGCAAGTTTGTTAGGGTTGCAACTTTCTTGCTCGATTCCGGATCGAGGCGAATTCTAACTTCGATAACTCTCGCGTCGGTGTCGGCGGCGGGGTCTGTATTAAGGACATCTTTTTTGCTGATTTGTTTGCCGATGCGAGCGACTGTTCCTTCCAAAGTGCCTGCAAATACGGGGCTGCTGACGGTAGCGCGCTGGCCGTTTCGCACTTTGGCGATGTCGGTTTCGTAAATTTCTGCTATGGCGTACATTTGATCGGTGCCGCCTAGTTCTACGATGCCGTCTTGAGTGTTGACACGTTCTCCTTGTCGGCTGTGAACTTTGAGGATGTAGCCGGATACGGGGGCTTTGACGTAGCTTAAGTTTAAGTCTACTTGAGCTTTTTGTTTGGTGGCGATCGCACTTTCTACGGCGGCTTGGGCGGCTTGCACGTCTTCGGGACGTACTTCGGCAATTTGGTCTAGATTTGCTTTGGCTTGATTGATTTGTTCTTGGCCGGTTTCTGCTTTTTGTTTGAGTATTGCTTCGGCTTGATTGATTTGTTCTCTACCGGTTTCTATCTTTTGATTTAAGGTTGCTCTGGCTTGGTTAATTTCCTGCCTGCCTGTTTCTAACTTGCGTCGGAGATTGGCTCGGGATTGATTGATTTCCTGCTTGCCTGTTTCTACTGTTTGTTTGACTGTCGCTTTAGTTTCGACTATTTGCTCTTGTAAAGTTTGTACGGTTTTATTTAAAATAGCTTGAGCTTCTTTGACTTTGTGGCGAGCCGTATCTACTACTAAGCGTTTGGTGTCGTAGGCGGAAGCAGAAATTGCGCCTGTTTCTGAGAGTTCTTTATTGCGTTGTTCCTCGGCTTCGGCGTTCGTCAATTCGGCTTTTAGCCGATCGACTGTAGCGTTTTGAGAGGCAATTTCGCCGCGCAATTGAGCTTCTAACCTAGCCAATTTGGATTGCTGCACCTCTGTTTCTCTTTCTAGTTGTGCCTCAAATTTGGCAAGATTAGCTTGTTCGGCTTCGGTTTCTCTTTGCAGCCCGGCCTCAAACTTGGCGACGTTAGCTTGTTCGGCTTCGGTTTCTCTTCGCAGTTGAGCTTCTAAGCGGGCGACATTGGCTGCTTCGCCTTCGGTTTCCCTTTGCACTTGTGCTTCAAACTTGGCAACTTCTGCTTTTTGAGCGCCGATTTGACCTGTTTTGGCGCCTGCTTGAATTTTCGCTAATTCTGCTTGTTTTACTTTGACTTCTTTGTCGGCTTGTTGGAGGATTGCTTGGAGCCGATCGCGCGTATCGAGAACTGCTATGATTTGTCCTTGAATAACTCGATCGCCCTCTTCCACTTGCAACTGTTCAATTCTTGCTCCCTCAGACGCCGAAGGAGCCGACAATTTAATAACTTCCCCCTGCGGAGTCAACCTACCCAAAGCTGTGACGCTGGTGCGGGTGGCTGCGGGAGTTGCAGCAGCCGTTGCAGCCGCCGCCTTTAACTCTTCGGCTTTTCTAATTTGAGATACTTGCCAAAAACCCACCCCTGTGGTAATGAGAGTTGCCGCGATCGCTAAACCGATGACTCCTCGCCCTGGGGGTTTTAAAAATGATTTATCCTTGACCCGTGATTCCTTTACCATTACTTATAAAGTAGGTGATTTCCTAATTAAGTTTTGTCCACCTACTATTAAGTATTGTAAACAAATTTCAGCTATTTAGGAAAATCAAACAGCACCTCAGTCATGTAATGTTCGGCCCAATCTTGACCGAAAGCTTTTTCGAGTACGCGGCGGGTTTTGTCGTTTTGCTGCTGCTGGCTGCAGTAGTAAATATGAGCGTCGAGAATTTTCGATTCTTCGGCCGCAGAGACTGGTTCAGAGGCGACTGCCTGTTGGCAGTGAATTTCCACGTAGGATTCAACTATGTCCAGAAATCTGTTTTCTTCTTCCATCGACTCTGGCCGCACAAACAGACAAAATTCTGAGAAAATATCCCCCCATTCTGGAATTTGGCGGGGAGAAGAAAATTGATTGACCGGCAAAATTTCCAGTTGAGTTCGGTAGGTTTCCGACAAAGTTCGATCTCGATTGAGGGGAGAAAGGTCTGCGATCGCGGCGCTAACTTGGCCTTTGCCTGCTACTATATCCGTACCGAACATCGGCAAAGCATAATTCGGTCTGGGAAACATCACGCAGTGCAGTATGTCAAGTACCGGCCCGACTTTAGCGAGTTCGAGGTGTATTTTGCGGAACTGGGGCGTTTGATAGCAGCGGTTTTCAATGATCAGTTTTTCTCCTTCCAAGCGCCCTTCTACGTATCCCAACTCAGCGGGCAGGTGGTAGGGTTCCAGGTCTAGATAGCGGTGCCATACTGCTTCCATCCGGTCTGCTAAATTGCGGATGAGGTAGTGCTGTTGTTCGCGGAGGGAAGGCTGGGATATTTCTAACATTCCTATTTATCGGGGGATAGCTTAATAAAACTTGATTCTACTGTTGCAGGATGCAGGAAAAAAGGTAGATACTTTAACAATATCAGTAGATTGACTTACGATCGAGCAAGTTTTACAGGAGATTTTGTATGTTTGGTCTGGGATTGCCTGAAATGGGCATTATTGCGGTAGTCGCTATTCTAATTTTCGGCCCCAAGAAGATTCCTGAGTTAGGAAATGCTTTGGGCAAAACGCTGCGGAGTTTCAAGGAAGGGGTAGGTCTAGGTGATGATGAATCTGTCCAGAAGGAGAAGGAGAATGAGGAAGAGGGTCAGCCGAAGGTGTAAATTAGGTTTGTAGTGAGGAACTTATACCGAATCCGGGTTAGAAATCCGCGCTCTGACTCAGCGGTTGAAATTGCTCGTACACAAACTTTCGCCCCTCTCTTGGAGACTAACAAATAAAGGGGGTATTTAAGCCAGATTTGGTATGAAGTCTGCGGTTGAAACCGCTCCTCAACAAAGTTTCGTTCCTCTCTAAAAGATTAAGAAATAAGGCGTGTTTAAGCCCGTTTTGGTATTAAGTGTGCGGTTGAAACGATCCTAAACAAATTTTCTTTCCTCTCCAAGAGGCTAAGAAAGAAAGGGGTATTTAAGCCACATTTAATATTAAGATTTACAGGACTTAATTTTGACGGTCCTATTTCTTGAAACTATCGTGTGGGGGCAGTAAAACGCGCCCCAAAAGTTAAATATAAATGCCGCCACAGCTTAGTTTGAGCGAGTTTTATGAGGGCTGAAGCCCTCACTACGAATTTATTCTATAAATTTTTGTTCTCTAACTTCGAGAGAATAATCTTTGACAGCTTGGGTAATCGTTTCTCGCAAATTGGCGTAAGCTTTCGCAAAAGGCGGTTGTTTTTCAGAAAGTCCCAACAAATCGGAAGTAACTAAAACTTGACCGTCGCAGTGCGGCCCGGCCCCGATACCAATGGTGGGAATAGTTAGTTTTTGGGTAATTTGAGCGGCTAAGTCTGCGGGAATGTGTTCTAGCACGATCGCAAAAGCACCGGCTTCTTGAAGCGCGATCGACTCTGCTATGATGCGATCGGCTGCTTGGGTCGTTTTTCCTTGTTTTTTGTAGCCGAGTTGGTGTACCGACTGCGGAGTTAAACCGACGTGTCCCATCACCGGAATTCCGGCGGATGTTAGCTGCGAAACTGTGGCGGCCATTGCTGGATATCCACCTTCTAATTTTACAGCTTGAGCGCCTGTTTCTTTCAAAACTCTCCCGGCCGAGTGCATGGCTTGGTGGGGACTTTCTTGGTAAGTCAAAAACGGCAAATCTACAACAATTAATGCTTGTTTAACTCCACGACGCACTGCTTTAGCGTGGTGCAGCATTTCATCGAGGGTTATGGGTAGGGTTGTGTCGTAGCCTAAGACTGTCATGGCGAGGGAATCGCCGACTAGGATGATATCTACGCCTGCTCGATCGATGAGTTGGGCGATCGCATAATCATAAGCTGTCAGGGCAACAATTGACCGCCCTTGTTGTTTCCACTGAATTAATTGATGAGTAGTGACTGACATTTTAGTGCAAAAATATAATATTATCTCCCCCTATTACTTATGATATCAAATCCGGGCGATCGCAGGTTATATTATTTATCATTCGGCTATTGAAATCGCTTAAGAGTCAAAGTTTCGTTCCAGGAGAGGGGGACTAAGAGTAAGAAGAGAAAATTATATAAATTTTCTACGCGAATATAACTTTGCATTCCCTCAGCAGGCAAAACAATCAACCGCTGATTTTTCAAGTCCCCTTCTCAACCCAAATCTTCCTGAATAATTAAGCCTAGTAAAGGTTTTTCTCCTGCGGGAAGTTCTACACAATCATACCTGTATTCTCGTCCAGATACGGCAAGACCAACATTTTTGAACAGACGAAATTTTCTGATTCCTATTGCTGTATTTTCTTCGATTTCACCAACTAGGGTTAAACTTAACTGAGCGGTCGTACAATTCAGGGTACATATTCTATGTTTTAACAATATTTGTAACTGAGAGCGCTGTTGTTCTTTATTGTATAATTTGGGGTGAGAAATGTTGTAAATTAATAGCAAAAGTGCTCTCTAATTATTGAATTACAAAGCTTCTGCCATTCTTGTTTAGAAACATCTGCACGAGTTTTGTCACCCGATGGATCGCGGATATCCCAAATTGTATCTGCAATCCGAGCGAGCGATCGCCCATGAGAACGATAATCGAAGTCCCAGAAAGCATCACCGACGCAATCTCCTTGTGTAGTAATCATTTCTCGATCGACTGTACTACGAATAGCATTCCATTCGCGGATGTAGGCAGAAGAATCGTCAGATCGCAATTTGCGACCTCCTAATTGAGGATTCACTCTATAAAAAAACCAATCAGTAAACCTATCCACAGCTTGAGTGCGTGATTCATAATCGCGCGCTGTAGCACTGTCTAGATTGGAACCACCGACTACAAGGGCTATAGCTAACGCACACACCCCTAAAAACTTCGATATTGACTTAATTGAAAGTGATTTAATTGGCACGAGCAAACCCAATAAAAATTGTCAATTTTCCCGATATAGCTGGTGATAAATCTTATGTTACCATCCATTTTTAGAACAAGAAATTCCTCCTGTTTTAGGTGCGAGCGTAGATAAGCACCAATAATTTTTCCCATCAAACACAACGCCTTTTTTGATATATTGTAACTCAGATAGAGGTTGCCACGGTCGATCGATATTAGACTCGTCATAATATCGATATTGTTTTCCCTTGACCTCTAAACCCCGATCGGTACCTCCCAACCAATAACGACCTTCTTGAATTATGTTTGATGACGAGTTTTGTTGATTACTCTCTGTCTTTTTCTCAATCCACCAATTCCTCACAAAACGTTTTGTATTTTCAGAACCTCTTGTCGTAGCGACTATAACTAGCAGTTCTCCTTGTTTATTGATAAACTCAAAACGACAAGGCCCCTCTCCTGTACCAGAACAATCCTTAATCTCTTTATATCCTAAATCAAATAGCTCTTTAACCGAACGATCTCTGAGGTTAGGTTGACCCTGTAAGCTTGGCTGCCACCCTTGTTGAATCAGGATTTGACGCGCCTCTTTGTATGGCATACCTTGTTTAAGAGGTATTTTTTCAGGGGCATTTACAGAATTTTCAAGGCTGACTTGAACCTTTTCACTTAAAGCAACGATTGTTGAATTTTTTTCTGGATTATTGAGGATTTTTTTTTTACTTCCTGTATCGAGGTTTGCACTATTTATGCTAGGAATTTGTTGCTGTGGGGCAGCACCTGCAAAACTTGTAGATCCAATGGCGATTAGTCCAAGCAAGGCTGCAATAATTCTGGTTGTAACAAGAGTGCGATCGCATATCCAATTTTTCATACTCATCGGTTTAAAACCTTTCTTTTTACAGAGTTGTGTAAAGATGACCTCTAGGAGTTATCTTCGATTAATGCTGCGGAGTAAGACGATCGAGTTTCATATTCCACAATTGGAAATATACATTTCGCGTCGAATTGCTAACCATTCATTGCTGCTGGCTCGATCACCTATACTAATTTGCTGCCCTGTCGTTTGAGGATGACGGCTATAAAAAATTATATCTGCAAGGCGATCGTAGGTTTGCTCGTATGTCTGCCCGTTAATGGTGGTGAATTCCCATCCTGTATCTCCTGGTTTGGACCCATAGCAGACTTCTTGTACTGACTTAACTCGCAGATCGATTTCTGCGCGTAATCTCTGCCATTCATTTATATAGTCGCGATCGCCCGCTTGCAGTTTGCGATTGTTGAGTTCAGGATTAACCTTGTAGAACAAGAAATCCGTTAATCTATCGACGGTTCGATCGCGCGATTCGGCTTTGGCTAAATTGGACCCACCGAGCACAAGGGCGATCGCGAGAGTACAAACCATTGAAAATCTTGAGAGGGATTTAATTGACAGCGACTTGATTAGCATACTGATTTGGTGTTAATTTCTACCGCCATCCCAACCACCTAAGCACGGGAACAACTAAATAATGACTAACTCCCAAACAAAGTCCGATCGCACTTCCCAACAAACCAAAGAACACAATTGAACCCCAAATTTGCAGCCAGCCTAATGTAGCGTTAGACAGTGACAAAATTCCCAAGAAACTAGCCGGAAAAATGTTCCAAGCATTCAGAAACAAAAACATTCCCGTAGAGAAAACAGCCACTACCAAAGCGTGAACTAATTGATGGCTGCGCAAACCCATTCCCACAGTCAGAGAGGCGATCGCAAAAGCTCCCAAAATAACCCCCTGCACACCGCTAGAAGCTGTTGCTTCCATCCAGCACAAACCCGCTAACAAATAACCCTGAGCTCCCATCAATCCAGACAGCCAATACTGTTTTTGCTGGCGAAAACTCCCCGCATCCGTCAAACCGATCGCAGTTCCCAACCCCGCAAACCCAAACAGCAGCACTTCGGGCCCGACAGCGAAAGTCATGTTAGGCATTAATTGGTGCAAACCTTCATTCAGAAAACTGGCAATTTCCGGGCCTAGAGGCGAAGCATAGCCCAAAACCAAACCGCCGATCGCCCCCGCACTTCCACCAACGCCACCGAGCACCATTTCCCAGCCGGTATCCAGAGAAGCTACCACGATTTGGGCGATCGCGCCGAACAGCAAAACCGTCAAATTTGCCGTTTTTTGCGCCCCTGCCACCACTACTTGCCGGCAGAATTCTACAATAGCTTGACCCATTGGGGCGAGCGCGATTTTGCCGTTACTCCTAGCATAAATCTCCTGCAAACGCGCCCGAACATCACCAGCAGTCGCCGGACGCTGCTGCACGTTCGATCGCACCATATCGTCCAACAAATTCGCCAAAGCCGGACTCACAGATACAATGTGCCGCCACCGCAATTCTCCCGTCATCGGATCTTCAATTTCCGCCGGATACTTCCCCGTCAGCAAGTGAATGCAAGTCCGCCCGAGGGCATAAAAATCCGTCGCCGGCACGACACCGCCTCCCACAATTTGTTCCGGGGGACTGTACCCGGGCGAAATCAACCGCGTCGAACTCGGAGAATCTTTCCCCACCCGTTCGACACCGCCCATTTGTTTAACTCCCCCAAAGTCGATCGCCACCAATTGCAGTCCGCCCAAACCCTTGTTAAGCAAAACTTGGGGCGATTCCGGGTCTCGCAGCATCAAATTTGAGGGTTTAATGTCGCGGTGAATAATTTGACACCTGTGCAATTCCTCTAAAATTTCCACAGCTTGACTCAGCCAACTAAACACCCATTCCTGCGGACATCCTTCAGGGTGCTCGTTGAGAACCTCTTCTAAAGTTTTGCCGTGAATCTTTTCCATTACCAAACAAGGCAGCCGCTTCGCAGCAGGATTTCCATCCCCGCCTGCAAAATTTTGCGTTTGGACGTGAAAATAACCGTCAGGCTCGACTCTAGGGACGCCCGGGTGCCGCAAAAGTGCCAAAACCCAAGCTTCTTGCTCGAACAGTTTCAGCGCTTTCGGGGAAGTTTCGAGCAACACTTTCAGGACGCGCTCGGTTTGAGTTTCTGTGTCCCAAACTGTGAAAATCGCTGCAAAACCCCCGGAACCGAGGCCTTGTAGAGGCACGTAGCGATTTTTTAGCCGCAGCGGAGCCCCGCAACTATGACAAAAATTGTTGCCCCAAGTCTGAGGGTAGGGCCTTGGGCAATCTGGATTGATGCAGTGGACGGCTTTTGAAGGGGGGTGAGGCACAACCAGAGTAAAAATGGGGCTAAATATCCATAGTAGACTTACGCGCAGCTAAGGCAGAAACCAGGTTTTCAGCGAGGTTAAATTGCTGTAAGGACGGATTTGGTTGGAGAAACAAGCTTGCTGCACAAGTCCTGTCCATATTATGTGCTATGCTGTCGATTTTTGAGTTGGCAGTCTGAGAGTCACGGGATTTTAAATTTTAGATTTTAAATTTTAAATTGCTACATACTAAATTGTAGTTGAGATCGATCGGGCGATCGATCTCAACTGCAAACCACAACTTTAGGTATTTCTAACTAATTCCCGCTGGCCCATTACCCATTACCAATTCTGATTTTTAAGTATTAAATTCTTTACATAAACCGTATTTATCCGCTGTTCGGCTCGCTGCACAATATATTTCGATCGAGCGAAATTCCTCTTCCGGCTCTGCGATCCCCAGCCTTTCCTCCTGCATCCTTGGTCGCTTACATTTTATAAGATATGTTACAAATATTTTCCTAATGTAAAGCAAAATAAATAATACTTATGATGATTAAAAGAATATTAAAATTCCAGAGCGCCACTTTATTGATATATTTTTAACAGCCTGCGATCGGGCAAAAAAATTAAGCGAATACTAGGAAGCGAGATATGGCTTACGCGCAAACCCAAACTCAATCAAAGGCTGGGTATAAAGCCGGAGTTCAAGACTATAAACTAACGTATTACACGCCGGACTACACGCCGAAAGATACAGATATTTTGGCTGCTTTCCGCGTCACACCGCAGCCTGGAGTTCCCCCAGAAGAAGCTGGAGCTGCTGTGGCTGCTGAATCTTCTACAGGTACATGGACGACTGTTTGGACTGACCTCCTGACCGACCTCGACCGCTACAAAGGTCGCTGCTACGACATCGAACCAGTTCCCGGTGAAGACAACCAGTACATCTGCTTCATTGCTTATCCTTTGGATTTGTTTGAAGAAGGTTCCGTCACCAACTTGCTGACCTCTTTGGTCGGTAACGTGTTCGGTTTCAAAGCTCTGCGCGCTCTGCGGTTGGAAGACTTGCGGATTCCCATTGCTTACCTGAAAACCTTCCAAGGCCCTCCTCACGGTATTACCGTTGAGCGGGACAAATTGAACAAGTACGGCCGTCCTTTGCTGGGTTGTACAATTAAGCCCAAATTGGGTCTGTCTGCTAAGAACTACGGCCGTGCCGTTTACGAAGTTCTGCGCGGCGGTTTGGACTTCACCAAAGACGACGAAAACATCAACTCGCAACCGTTCATGCGCTGGCGCGATCGTTTCTTGTTCGTTCAAGAAGCTATTGAAAAAGCCCAAGCTGAAACCGGCGAAGTCAAGGGTCACTACCTCAACGTAACCGCCCCCACCTGCGAAGAAATGATGGAGCGGGCTGAGTTCGCTAAGGAAATCAAAACCCCCATCATCATGCACGACTACCTGACCGGTGGTTTCACTGCAAACACCACCTTGGCTAAATGGTGCCGCCGCAACGGTATTTTGCTGCACATTCACCGCGCCATGCACGCAGTTATCGACCGTCAGAAAAACCACGGTATCCACTTCCGCGTGCTTGCCAAGTGCTTGCGGATGTCCGGCGGCGACCACCTGCACTCCGGTACAGTTGTGGGCAAACTCGAAGGCGAAAAAGGCATCACGATGGGCTTCGTAGACTTGATGCGCGAAGACCACATCGAAGAAGACCGCAGCCGCGGTATTTACTTCACCCAAGATTGGGCCTCCATGCCCGGTGTCATGCCGGTTGCTTCTGGTGGTATCCACATCTGGCACATGCCGGCTTTGGTGGAAATCTTCGGCGACGACTCCTGCTTGCAGTTCGGCGGCGGCACCTTGGGCCACCCTTGGGGCAACGCACCTGGTGCAACTGCTAACCGCGTTGCTTTGGAAGCTTGCGTCCAAGCTCGTAACGAAGGCCGCAACTTGATGCGCGAAGGCGGAGACATTATTCGCGAAGCTTGTAAGTGGAGCCCTGAATTGGCTGTTGCTTGCGAACTCTGGAAAGAAATCAAGTTTGAGTTCGAGGCAATGGATACCGTTTGATGATTTTGGGTTTGAGATTTTAGGTTTTAGGTCGCAAACTTGCTGGGAAGTCTTTATCTTTGAAGAAGATTTACTTGTAAGTTTGCATCCAAAATCTAAAATCCAAAATCTAAAATTTGAGGGAGCTGGGGTCAAAAATGGATCTCAAACAAGTTGCGAAAGACACCGCTAAGGTGCTGGCAAGTTACCTAACCTATCAATCCGTGCGGATTGTGGTCGCTCAGTTGAGCGAAACCAATCCTCCTTTGGCAATCTGGTTGAACGACTTTTCCACGAAGGGCAAAATCCAAGATGGAGAAGCTTACATTCAAGAGTTGCTGAGGGAAAATCAAGATTTAGGATTTCGGATCATGACTGTGCGAGAGTATCTGGCTCACGATGTGACAGAATATTTGCCAGAAATGGTTTCTACTGGCATTCAACAGGCGAATATGGAACACAGACGCCAGCATTTAGAGCGAACTACGCAACTTAATTGGTCTGTTTCTAGCAGTAATCCTGAAACATCCTCAATAGATTCTGAACCGAATCTGGATAATTTGTCGAGTTAATCGATCGACAAGTGCGATCGAACACACACCTTAGAGATACAAAAAATGAAGACTTTACCTAAAGAGCGTCGTTACGAAACTCTGTCATATTTGCCCCCGCTGACAGACGCGCAAATTGCCAAGCAACTCCAGTACATCCTGGATCAAGGCTACATTCCCGGCGTAGAATTCAACGAAACCTCTGCTGCTGAAATGCGCTACTGGACTTTGTGGAAGTTGCCTTTGTTTGGTGCTCGCAGCGTCCAAGAAATCATGTCTGAAATTCAATCTTGCCGCCAAGAAAATCCGACGTGCTACATCCGCGTCATGGGTTTTGACAACGTGAAGCAGTGCCAAGTGCTGAGCTTCATCGTCCACAAGCCTAACACCAGAGGCTACTAAAAAGTATTGGCTGGCTAATCTAACTTTTAGGTTAACAGTCATTGCAGATTAGAGGTGGGGAATTTTCTCTGCCTCTTTTTTTTATAGTTTACAAATAGCTTTTAACACTTGCAGCAACAAAATTGAAGAGTCGGACTCCATCAGGTTTAGCAAAGGCATTAACTGATAGGTTGGGTTATTGCCCCCCTGAATATTGACGAACTGATAGTGCATTCCGTTTGTTGTCAAGCCCCAGATTGTGTCCTGATATTTTAAATTTTGATAAGCATAGGTTAGCAATTGGGATAAACCCATCAATGCGTTGATTCCACAATTTTTACTTTCAATGACCAAAACCCAAAAATATGTATCGCTTCTGATGGGTTTTATCCTGTTGACAGCTAAGATATCAAACCGTCCTTTAATGATAGTATCTTCATCTTCAATGCTAATTTCGGCTATGTCTTGTTCTAAACTAATTTTAATCGGGTGGCGGTAGAAGCCAGCCAATCGCATTAGGGGAAAGGTAGTCAGAGCTTTTACCAGTCCTTCAGAAACTCGATCCGTTGAAATGTAGTCATCGAAGTCATCCCTAATTTGTATAAGTTCTTGCTGTTCGTGTTCTGTGATATCTTCAAGGAATAACAGAGAGGTAAATGAATTAGTGTACTGTTTTTGAAAGCCGAACAGACGGTGTACTTCTGATAACGTTAGATTTTTGGCGTTAATAGTTGTCATAGTTTGATAGTTATTTAAGTTTTAGTTAGAATTCTAACATAGAGATTGCGGTAGTCTAGTAGCACAAGTACCGGAATGATAAGTAGCACAAGTACCGGAATGATAAGTAGCACAAGTACCGGAATGATAAGGAGGACACGGCAGTGCCGTGTCCCTACCCCATAATCATCAATCTTCCTTTTCTGATGTAACCATCGCGGGATTAATTGTAGGGAAACGGCACTGCCGTGTCCTGACTTTGGGTAATATCTAATCTATCCTTTGCATCACAATCCCATCAACTATTTCATAACCCCAATTAAACTGTCGATTTGCCAACTGCTGGGCCATATCATATTCGCCTAAATTGCAGAGTTCAACTAACTTTTGATATCCTTCATCTCTTTCTCGCTGCAACCTTTCCCGCCGCAGTTTTTCTCTCTCTTCCTCAGAAGGGTTTGGTCGCTCTTCTCCCAGCGGATTGATATCGCTAATTCGTTTCATATCCGCCTCTTCAAAAAGGGATTGATTCGACTATCTCACCGTCAACTATTTCATAGCCCCATTCTGGGTTTGCAGCGATTTGTTTTTCTACTAGACTTCGACCGAGAGGAGTTTGGTAAGCTTTTTGCAAAGAGGAAATACTGGGGATTTCGGCGGCGGTTTGCAGCTCTTTTTGTTCGAGTTTTGGCGGTTCATAAATTGTTTCATATCTCGATTGATTTAATGCCCATTGAGGCGCGATCGCCCCTAATTTCCGCATCACGCTATCCTTGGTAATTTGCGGTTTTTCGTTGAAGGAAGAGGGCAGATATGGTGTGTCAACGCCTTGGCTTTTGGCTTTGAGTGCATCATCAGCAATGCGATCGCACTTTCGCAAAAATCCCTCCCACAAATCTTTCCCCAAAACCGGATTTCTCAAGTCAGCACGAGCTCTGGAGACTGCTGCTTCTAGCGGTTCTCCTTTGTGGACGTAATACTGAATTCGCTCTTCTTCAAAGGCCGGATAAGGCACTTCCGGCTCGATTTCCCAATCTCGCTTAACTTTCTGACTTTCTCCTAAAGGGATTCCGGCGACAAATTCCTCCCAAAAAGTCGAGGTTAAGCCTTTTGTCATACCGTCAATAATTTTAAATGCCCATCCCGAAGGATGACCGAATCCTAAGCTGTGTTCTTTTGCGTATTCTTCTAAAGCTCGCTGAAAGTTGTGCAGTTGTTCTTGGGAGTTCCAAGGGCCGCTAAATCGGTAATTTGGGGTGACAGCAACGGCTATTTGCTGGCGGGGTTGCCCGAAATATTTGTCGGTTTTAACTGCACGATCTGGGGGTGAAGTTTCGGGGAATATTTCTACAGGGTGATTGTTGTTTTCGAGGCTTGTCTGTGTTATAATCTCGCCAGGATTGGCTATCCAAAAATTATTAAGTTTTTCCTCAAAAGTGTCAATATCCGCCCAAAGTTCTAGGCTGTCGGAGTTGGGATTTGTTAATTTTTCTTTGAGGAGCGATCGCACTTTGAGTTGCTGTCTCGCTAATTCCTGTTCTTCCTGATTTAAACCCGTGGCTTTTTCTATTTCTGTGGTGTTAGTTTTCACCCATTCGCCGGAGTAAGAATGTTGTGCTTGCCATTGCAATAATTGGCACAGAAAAATACTGGCTGTGACTCCGCCGGTGATTTTGGCTAGTTTGGGATAGTAGATAGCGGGATTTCCTAGATTGCCTAAAAATATTCCTATTTTCATTTTGTATATTCTTAATTCCTTTGAATCGTAGGGTGTTTATGGGCGCACCTTACCTTCAATCCTAGCGTGCGCCGAGGCCCACCTTACCTCGACTAAACTAGCATGGAGAAACTTAAGATTTTCTTTAAGCTTCTGTCTATTCCCGACTGAATGGAGTTTCTAGAGGAAAGATGGGGATCGCATATTCGATCGCCTGATTGACAGGACTGAGTTAAACGTAATAATAAATTATTTACTGTACAGATCCTCCCAAAATGAATCCAGAACGCCAAGAGGCTTATTTGAACTTAATCGAGCGAGTGCTTACCTGTCCCAACGGCCAAGAACCAGAGGTTTTGAGTTCCTGTTCCGATTTAATTGATGCGGGATTTGTGCAAATGCTAATCCAGATATCGGCTTCAATGGCCCGCGAAGGTGACGAAGATACTGCTAATTTTTTAGTGCAACTTGCTCGTTTGCTGGGGAAATCTTTGGGTTTGTCGCCGGATTTGGTGCCGGCTGGGTACAGCAGTGCACAGGGGTAGACAAGAATTGCGATCGCCTCGTTGTATCATGTTTTGAGAAATGAGGGCGATTCCCTACCCTTCGGGATAGCTTCGCCTCACCTACTTTTTAAATGTAGCGATGGCTTTACAGTTTATATTCTAGAGGTTCACAAAACTCATTCACCCCAGTTTTAAATACATAAATAATCACCGAAGTCACCAAAATCTCCGGGCAAGTTTTTGCTGCAACTAAATCTCTAAAAGCAGCATTCAATTCTCCGTTTGTCAACTCTTCTTTAACCTCTGATTTGCAAATAGCAACGCGGCATCTTTTGGCCAATCCGTCTAACCAATTTTCTGATATATTCGGTTCTTGTCCGGCTTGAATTGCTAGAGATATCGCTGCATCTTCGATATTACCTTCGCAATCTTCGATTGCGTCTAGGGCTTTTAGGGCTTCGGGATATTCCGCTAATTGCGAGCGAAATTGGGCAATTTGTTGTGAGGTAATAATCACCATATTATTTTCCTGTTTTCTCTGCTTGCGGGATAAGTTTAGCAATTAAAGTTGCTATTATAGCATTTTTTTGATTTACGTGGGAATTGGGCGATCGAACTTAATTACCTTTTCCACGGATATTTTGCACTTCGTAATAGTCGGGCTGGGGCTTGAACCCCGTATTAAAGCTTAAGTCAGAGCTATGAGGAGGGATGTTAAAATTGACAAAAAGCGGCGCTAAAATAGGTTAGTAGGACTCATATTTCTAGGGAGTTAGGAAAAATGACAACCGTTACTTTAAACTTAGATACTGTTGAACTAACAGATGAACAGTTTTACCGTTTATGCCAAATGAATCGAGATTGGCAATTTGAACGGACACCTAAAGGAGAAATCATTATTATGTCACCCGTAGGCGGAGTCAGCGGCAATCGAGAAGCCTATTTAATTACAGAGTTGGGCTTGTGGAACCGTCAAACGCAGCTAGGGAGAGTGTTTAGTTCTTCCACAATTTTTCGCTTGCCTAATAATGGCGATCGATCACCTGATGCGGCTTGGGTTAGCTTGGAAAGATGGTTGGCTTTAACAGAAGAACAACAAGAGAAATTTCCGCCGATTTGTCCTGATTTTGTCATAGAATTGCGATCGCGCACAGACCCGTTGCGACCCCTTCAGGAGAAAATGCAGGAGTATCTAAACAGCGGTTTACGCTTGGGTTGGCTGATTAATCCACAAGACCAACAAGTAGAAATTTATCGCCATTCTCGCGAAGTAGAGATTGTACAATTTCCTGTGAGTTTATCGGGAGAAGATGTCTTGCCCGGATTTGTGCTTAATTTGCCGATGATTTGATATTGTATCAAATTTTTCCTGTTTCCAACTGTATTTTCTTCGGACAAATATCATCATCGTACCAACCAGTCAAAGCCACTGCCAAAGCATCCGCCGCATCGTCGGGTTTCGGAATGTAACCCAACTCTAACTCCCGCGCCACGGCCTCTTGCACTTCAGATTTATCCGCATTACCGCGGCCGGTCAAAGCTTGCTTAATTTGAGCCGGCGTAAACTCGAACAGCGGCACTCCACACTGCGCCAATACTAGCGTCAAAACGCCCCGCGCTTGGGCTACAAGTATCGTATTTCCCATCTTGTAAAAGAACAGTTTTTCGGCAATTGCTAGATCGGGTTTAATCTGTTCAATTACCTCGTGCAAATCGTCGTAAATTGTTTTCAACCGCTGTCCCATTTCCTGTTTTGGCGTTGTTTGTATGACGCCGCAATCAATCAGGGAAACGCTGTTTTTATCTTGTTTGCCGGGGACAATTTGACAGGAAATTGCCCCGTAGCCGAGATTTGCTAAGCCCGGATCTAATCCTAAAATTCGTTTTTCCATTGCCAGAATTAGTAATTGGAAACGGGGAATTAGGTATGAAATTTTGGGAAGGTTTCATCACCACCAATTACCCATTACCAATTACCAATTACCAATTACCCCTCAGTTGTTTCTAGGCCGAATACCCGATCGAACACTTTGGTCACTTTATACCCCGAATCTATTGATTCTAGCGGGTCTTTCCGCAACCTGTGCCGCAAACACAGAGTCATCACCCGGCGAATATCGTCCACAGTCACCTCTGTGCGGCATTCCAAAGCCGTGAAAGCTTTCGCAGCCCGATTTGTCACCAAATCGCCCCGCAGCCCGTCTACGTCCAATTCCGCGCAAACTTGGGAGATTTTTACTCGCAAATCTCGATCGATAGTTACCGATTTCAACCTTTCCTGAGCCTCCACCAACTTCTGCTGCATATCATCTTGTTCGTGCTGATATTTCGCGAGAAACTCCGGCGGATTTTGGTCAAAACTCGATCGCTGTTCGACAATTTCCACTCTTAAATTCGGGTCTTTTACAGTCCGAATTTCTGCGTGCATCCCGAATCTGTCGAGCAACTGCGGCCGCAATTCTCCTTCTTCTGGATTCCCGGAACCGATTAAAATAAACTTAGCCGGGTGGCGGATAGAAATGCCTTCTCTTTCAACAGTATTCCAACCGCTGGCGGCCGAGTCGAGCAAAACATCGACTAAATGATCGTCGAGCAAATTGACTTCATCGACGTAAAGAATGCCGCGGTTGGCTTTAGCTAAAAGGCCTGGTTCAAAAGCTTTAACTCCTTCCGACAAAGCTTTCTCAATGTCGATCGTACCGCAAACTCGGTCTTCGGTCGCGCCCAAGGGTAAATCTACCATTTGGACTTTTTTGCGGGCGATTTTAATCTCAGTTTGAGATAAAGTGCGATCGCGCACCTCATCACTCATCAAATCCGGATCGGTGGGATGACTGTTAAAAGGATCGTCAGCCACCACCTCAATTTCCGGCAGCAAATCAGTGAGGGCGCGGATTGTGGTAGATTTACCAGTACCTCGATCGCCCATAATCATCACCCCGCCAATTTTGGGATCGATGACATTCAACAGCAGCGCCAGTTTCATCTCCTCCTGGCCAACAATCGCAGTGAAGGGAAAAACAGCGCGGCGGGCTGCGGTAGCGGTAACGGTTGGTAAAGCGCCCGCATTTAGGGTATTGCTGACTTCGGCAGTAGGACTCACAGGATAACTCAAAATATAATAATTGCTTGTTTATTGTGACATACAAGCGGACAACAGTCGATCTGCAGCCTTGAAATCCAAGTACAGAGTTTCTCTGATTCCTCTCAAAACCCCGCCAAAAACAGACTATTTCTGAGACACAGAACGCGCAAACTCTAAAATTTGTTGCTGACGTTCATCCGACAAACGTTCAACCATCCCAGCTAATAGCTCAGATACAGACAACCACCGCCTTTCTTTCGACTTCCAAACAACTAAAAACTGCTCGGTAGACAGAGTACACAAAGCTATCGTTTCGCCACAGCCATCGCTAAATTCTACCTCGTATGTTCCATCATCATAACAATCTACAATTGCCCCTCTAACACCCAGGTGTAAATTAGATTCAGGCAATGTTACTAGCAATTCGACTACATCAAATAATTCTGGCACGATCGTGCTTACCTCCGAACGAATAGTGTTACCAGTCTCGCCCAATTACTACCCGGTTCTACGATCCAACCTGTACGGACAATCCCCTGCTGTCCCTGTGCGCCCACAATTTCTAAGTCTACAGTATAGCGCTGTCCGTGTTTGTCATTTAGTCCTAAAACTGCTTCAGCATCAAGAGTTTTAGCTGAAATCTGTGCTAACAGCAATTCATAGTTTTCTTGGCTAAATCCTAAACGCCGCTGAAATATTACAGCTTTATCGCTACCGACTGGATTATCTAAATTAAGAGCATACTCTGTTAATTTTCGAGTATCGATAACGAGATGGCTGACAAGTTCTTTCAGCTTCATGTTTGTTTACATAACACTTATTTTAGCATCCAACAGATTAAAGATCTGTTTTGGGAACCCGATCGACTTTCAATTTTAGCTCTAACGTACAATAACTCATAACTAACGACTACCACTGCGGCTCAGAAGCCATCAAAGCAGTCGCAGCCTCGCTCGGTAACGGCTTAGCAAAAAAATAACCCTGACCGTATTCGCAGCCGATCGACCTCAACCTAGCTAATTGTGCCGCCGTCTCCACACCCTCAGCAATCACATCCATACGCAAAGCGTGAGCCAGCGCCACAATCGTCCGCACGATCGCCACATTCTCCCCCTCGCTTTCGATCTCCATCCGCCCCACAAACGACTTATCAACCTTCAAAGTATCCGTAGGAAACCGACTCAAATAACTCAACGACGAATAACCAGTGCCAAAATCATCAATTCCCAACTTGACATTTAACGCTTTCATCTGCTTCAAAACCGCGATCGCCGACTCCACATCATCCATCACCACACTCTCAGTAATCTCCAACTTCAAACTCTCGGCACTCATACCCGTTGCCACCAAAATAGCCTTCAGGCGATCGACTAAATCCGGCTGAGCAAACTGCTTCCCAGATAAATTTACACTCATAATCAAAGGCGGATCAAAATCAAACATTTCCTCCCACAGCCGCAACTGCCGGCAAGCCTCCTCCAGTACCCACTCGCCCAGCGGCACAATTGCCCCCGTTTCCTCAGCCACCGGAATAAACTTTATCGGCGAAATCAAACCGCGCAGCGGGTGTTGCCAGCGTACCAAAGCCTCAAACCCAATAATCCTCCCGCTTGCCAAAGATACAAAAGGCTGGTAGTGCAGCAAAAACTCCCGACGCTTGAGAGCCATCCGCAAATCCGTCTCCAACTGCAACCTCTCCACTGCCAAAGCGTGCATCGAAGCATTAAACACCTGATACCTTCCCGTTCCCAAAGCCTTCGCCCGGTACATCGCCGTGTGGGCGTCCCTCAGCAAGTGTTCCGGCTGTTCGCTCGCAGTAGCAGCGGGTTCGCCCCCCAGCGCAATCCCGATGCTCGCCGTCACAAACACCTCCTGCCCCTTCAAATCAAAAGGCACAATTAAAGCTTGGTGAATGCGATCGGCCAAATCCACCGCACTGCCAACATCAACATTCCTCACCAAAATCGCAAAATCGTCACCCCCCACCCGCGCCACAGTATCCCCGGAGCCAATACTTGCCCTCAACCGCTGCACTACCGACATCAGCAGTTCGTCCCCCGCCAAATGACCCAAAGAATCATTAATCACCTTAAACCTGTCTAAATCCAAAAACAGCACCGCAAACAGATAGCTGCGGCGGCCCCTAGTATTGGCGATCGCCCGCCCCAGGCAATCCACGAACAAATCCCGGTTGGGCAAACCCGTCAGAGAATCGTGAAAAGCATCGTAAAGCTTCCTGTAAGCGCTGACGCCCCCACCAGTCAACACCAAACCCAAAGCCGGCGACACCAGCGGCACCCACCCACCTCCAGTAAAAATCCCAAAACCAATCCCCAACAGACCCATCAACGCCGCACCGCCAACTAATCCCGCCCTCGCAGGGTGCTGAATCCGCCAAGCCACAACCCCGCCAACCATCGCCCAAGCACCGTTCCACAAAATTTCCGCCCATTCCGGCCACACCCAAAACAGCGATCGTCCATCCAAAACCGCACTCAATATTTGGCTGAGCATTTGCGCGTGCACCAGCACCCCCGGCATTTTCGGACTTTGCTTTTTAACCGGGCTGTAGGGCGTCAAAAACAAATCTCTGGTACTCGGTGCCGTCGTCCCGATCAACACAATCTTGTCCCTTATCCAACTCGGGTCAACTTCTCCGTTCAACACCTGCCTGATACTGACTTGTCGCGCCACATGATTGCCAGAACGGTATTTGAGCAGAATTTGGTAGCCTCTGGCGTCAATATTTGCATAGCCACCGCTGTCAGAAGTTAAAGGCACAAATTCTGCTTTGCCCCAGTTGATTTGCTTGGGATTAATAGGGCTATTTTTCGGCAGCAGTCTGTCTTTGAGATACAACAAAGCCACTTGCATTGAAAACGAGAAAGCAGTATTCTTCTCTGCTTGGGAGACGAAAAGTAAATTGCGGCGCACAACGCCGTCAGCATCGAGCACGAAGTCGTTAAAACCAACCCGATTGGGCGGTATCCCCGGAGGCGCCGGCACTCCTGGACTTTCTGAATCGCTCAATTTGGCGATCGCCACCACATTTGATGCTTTCAATTGAGCCAGCAATTCTTGGTGTCCCGGGGCTTGAGGCAAATCCCGGTACAAATCCAAACCGATGACTTTTGGCTGATACTTTTGCAGTTTTGTCAAGGTTTGAGCGATCGCCTTGTCGGAAATCGGAAATCTCCCCAAAGCTTGAATATCGGCCTCAGAAATTGCCACTACCAGCAGCCGCGGATCGGGGCCGGAATCTAGCTGCAAGCGCACTAACGAGTCAAAACTCCCCAATTCCCAACTTTGCAGGCCTCCCAACTGCCTAACTCCCATATTTAGCAGCGTTACTGTCGCGCCCGCCAGCATTGCAGGCAAAATCCTGACCCGTCGGTTTTGAGAACTCAGGTCGAAGCCAGTTGCGACAGACATTACAAATCGAAGATTCCGAGAGAAGTTGGCAGTCACAAAAAAAATATGTCGGTGCAAATTAGCTTTGCCCAAGTCTGTTCTTACAGAATTGGGCTTAATATGAGATTGAATATAATTTTTTCAGAACTTGTGCCACAACCGAGTTTCTTTAAGCTAATAACTCGATTTGGCAAAGTATTTCTCGGATGGGAACCGGGTTTCAGAAGATTTGCCGACAAATTCTGTCTTTCATTCCTTGTTTCCCCAAATTCCCACAAGCGTTAAAATTTAGTCGATCAAACTTTCTGGATATTTTTGAGATTATGGCGAATCAACTTCCGATTCCGGTGATTGTTAACGGTGCCGCAGGCAAAATGGGCCGTGAAGTAATTAAGGCGATCGCCCATGCTAGTGACATGACCTTATTTGGGGCTGTAGACCGCTCTCCTGAGTGCCTCAACGCCGATGCCGGGGAATTAGCCGGATGCGGCCCGTTAGAAGTTCCCATCACTGACGACTTGCAAGGAATGCTGGTATTAGCAGCTCAGGAAAAGCAGTTAGGGGTAATGGTAGATTTTACGCACCCGAAGTCGGTTTATGAAAACGTGCGATCGGCTATAGCTTACGGGATTCGCCCCGTAGTCGGCACTACCGGATTGAGCAGCAAGCAAATTGAAAACTTAGCTGAATTCGCTGATAAAGCCAGCACTGGCTGTTTGATTGTACCAAATTTCTCGATCGGCATGGTTTTGCTCCAACAAGCCGCCGTCACGGCATCTCAGTATTTTGAACACGTAGAAATTATCGAGCTGCACCACAATCAAAAAGCCGACGCTCCCAGCGGCACGGCGATTCAAACTGCCCAAATGTTAGCAGAAATGGGAAAAACTTTCAATCTGCCAGAAGTTGAGGAAACCGAAAAATTAGCCGGAGCTCGGGGTTCAGTGGCCGATGAAGGGATTCGCATTCACAGCATCCGTTTACCCGGTTTAATTGCCCACCAAGAGGTAATTTTTGGAGGCCCCGGTCAAGTTTATACTTTACGACATGATACGAGCGATCGAGCTTGTTATATGCCCGGAGTGTTGCTGTCTATACGCAAAGTCCTTGAACTGCGATCGCTCGTTTACGGCCTGGAAAAGATACTCTAGGTAATTGGGAATTGGGAATTGGGAATTGGGCATTGGGCATTGGGCATTGGACATGGAGAATTGCTAGTTGTTAATTCCTAATCCCTAATTTCTAGTAAATAACCAATCACTAATCACTAATCACTAATCACTAATCACTAATCACAATACTTCGGACAGTTTTTTAACGGCCCTGTAAGCCTTACAGAGAAAGCCCTGCCATTTTTAACGCATTTTAGGAAACTTAGGGCTGGACTTAAACCTTGAAATAATAGTCCACCATATAGCCAGTCTGGGTTTCGGACACTCGATTAGATATAAAACTGTCCGAAGTATTGTAATCACTAATCACTAATAATCAATAACTAACGCCCTATGCCCCATGCCCCATGCCCAATTCCCCATGCCCCATGCCCCATGCCCCATGCCCAATTCCCCATGCCCAATAACTTCTTATGCTAATTCCCTTAACCCGCGAAACCTTTCAAGAACTAATTCCCGCCGTCGCCACGGGAGCGCAATACAAATATATCTGGGGAAAACCGCCCGATTTTTTGAGGAGAATGTTAATCTCTGCGGTAGCTGTAGTCTTCCTACTTATCCTCTACAACTTCGCAGGTTCCGATGTCGGGCCGCTAGTTTTGATTACCGGATTGATTGCAGGTTTGTATTGGCTGTGGGGGCCGATTTTGTGGGCGAGCTTGCGGAATGCAGAATGCCGCAAATATCAATATTGTGGTTTTTGGCAAGGGCGAGTTTTGGATATTTACATCACAGATGAAGTCACAAGTCAAGAAGAAACAGTCAATCAAAAAGGACAACTCGTAATTGTTGACAACTTAGAACCGCGAATTAATTTAGAAGTTGGCGACAAAACGGGATTTACTACTACACTCCGAGCTCCCTTGCAGAAAAACCACCAAGGAATTGCCCCCGGCCAAGCTGCTTTAATGTTAATCATGTCAAATCAAGAAGATTTGGGCCGGATTGCCAAAGTTTCAGATATTTATATTCCCAGCCGCGACGTGTGGGTGAGCGACTATCCTTATTTACGCAGGGATTTGTTTGTCGAGATGAGCCAGCAAATTAAAAAAGGCAGGAAAAAAGACCGCGATCGCACGAATCAAAGCAGAGATGTAAAAAGGCGATCGCCCGCTGATTATTAATTTTGAAAAGTAGCTAATATTTAAGAGCGATCGCAAGTTAAACTTAGGAGAAAATTAACTCTGATAACAGCTAATGCCTACGGTTCTTCAGGTTGGACCATACAGTTTCATCTTTTTTAGTTCCGATCGAGGCGAACCAGCCCACATTCATGTTAAGCGCGATCGGCAACTTGCCAAATTTTGGATTAATCCTGTATCTCTAGAAAAAAATCGAGGCTTCAAAGAGCATGAATTAAACCAGATTGCTCGTCTTGTAGAGGAATACGAACAAATATTGTTGGAGGCGGCATGACCAAAAATTTGTTGATGGTACAAGCCCCCGGATTTATCCGTGGAATCAATCCAAAATCTAAAATCTAAAATCCTCAAGCCCCCGAATTTATCCGTGGGGTCAATCTAAAATCTAAAATCTAAAATCTAAAATCGAATGACTACTTTGGTACTTGAAACAGAACCCCTCGTAATTAAAGTCACGGTGACAGATGAAAAAGTAATTGTGGACTTAGTTGATGGTCGCAGTTTGAGCGTGCCCTTAGCTTGGTATCCCCGTTTGTTGCACGGTTCCCCGGAGGAAAGACATAATTGGCAGCTACTTGGAGATGGTTATGCCATTGAATGGGTTGATTTAGACGAACATATTGGAGTTGAAGGTTTGCTAGCCGGCCGACGCAGCAGTGAAAGTCAACGATCGTTTGAAAGTTGGTTAATTAGCCGCATAACTAATGACTAATATCAAATCCCGGTTTACTACCCCCTTTTTGGTATTACTTGTCATTGCAGCATTTGAAAGTTCGATCGGACTTAATAGAATAAGTCTATCTATAAAACCTAAGGACTAAAGTCCTCGCTACAAACACCTGTTTTAATTTCGGCTCGAAGGTCGAGTTTTCGGACGCCAGAAAAATTCAGACAGCTTCATTTTTGGTTGACCTAGCCGTTTGCGCCACGCTTCCATATAAGTGTAAAATACCGGAGTAAGATACAGCGTTAAAACTTGCGAAAACAGCAATCCACCGACGATCGCAATTCCCAACGGGCGGCGCGATTCGGAACCGCTACCAACTCCCAGGGCGATCGGCAAAGTTCCAATTAAAGCCGCCATCGTTGTCATCATAATCGGACGGAAGCGGACGATGCAGGCTTCGTAGATGGCCTCAAACGCGCTTCTGCCTTCTTGGCGCTGTTTCTCGATCGCAAAATCTACCAGCATGATACCGTTTTTCTTGACAATTCCCACCAGCAGAATAATCCCGATAAACGAATAGAGATTGAGTTCAACCTGAAAGATTACCAGCGTTAACAGTGTACCAAATCCGGCTGACGGCAAACCTGACAAAATTGTCAGCGGGTGAATGAAATCCTCGTACAAAATGCCGAGAATTAAATAAATCACCAGAATAGAAACCAGCAACAACCAACCTAGATCGTTAAAAGATTGGTTGAATACCTGTGCTGCACCTTGGAAACTTGTTGTCACTGACGGCGGCAAAACATCCTTTGCAACTTTCTCGATAGCTGCGGTTGCTTGACTCAGCGATGTGCCTGGAAGAGTATCAAAAGAGATTGTAGCAGAGGGCAATCCAGTTAGGTGATTGACGGTTAGCGGGCCGACTGTTTGGGTGACATTTGCGATCGCACTTAGCGATATCATTTGTCCGGTGTTCGATCGCACGTAAAGCATCGACAAAGCACTCGGATCGCGCTGATACTCAGGCTTGAGCTCTAACACAACCGTAAATTGATTGTTCGGAGTATAAATCGTCGAAACCTGTCCAGAACCGTAAGCTGCGCTGAGGGTTTTTTGCACTTGTTGAGCGCTAACTCCGACGGTTGCGGCTTTGTCGCGATCGACTTTAACTTGAAGCTGAGGCGTGCTCAGTTGCAAATCGCTATCCACACCGCGCAATCCCGGTAGCGTTTTGATTTTAGCTAACAATTCCGGCACCGCTTGACGCAGCGCTTGCAAGTCTAAACTTTGCACCGTAAACTGATATTGTGAATTCGTTTGTTGACCGCCGATCGGAATCGCAGCAGGAGAGCGTAAAAAAGCTTGAATGCCGGGAATTCCGCGCAACTTAGGAGTGAGTTGTTGGATGATTTCGTCGGCACTGAGGCGGCGCTGCGATCGCGGTTTGAGCCTAATTGTGATGCGTCCGTTGTTCGCGGATGCGTTCGGGCCGCTCGCACCTACGGTTGAGTTCAACGCTGCGATGTTTGGATCTTTCCGAATGATATCAACGACTTTTTGTTGGTGAAGCAGCATATCTTCAAACGAAATATCTTGCGCTCCTTTTGTGTTAGCCATCAGTTGTCCGGTGTCTTCAGTCGGAATAAAGCCTTTTGGAACCAGAACGAACAGATAAGCCGTAAACACCAGCAGAATTACAGAACCAATCAGCGTCACGAAACGGTATTTCAAAACTGGTTTTAGCGTCCATTCATATCCTTGCAGCAACAGCTCGAATCCCCGCTCTGAAAGGTGGTAGAAGCGGTTTTGTTGGTGTTGGTGGGACGATTTGAGAAATCGACTGCACAACATCGGCGTGAGGCTCAGAGAAACAAATCCCGATACCAAAATTGCCACAGAAATAGTCACAGCAAATTCGTGGAATAACCGACCGATCAACCCGCCCATAAACATGATGGGAATAAATACGGCGACCAATGAAAGGGTCATTGAAACAATGGTAAAACCAATTTCTTTCGACCCTTTTAATGCTGCTTCTAGCGGTGCTTCTCCCATTTCTTGGTGGCGAACAATATTTTCGAGAACCACGATCGCATCATCCACCACAAACCCCACTGAAAGCGTCAGCGCCATCAGAGACAGGTTATCTAACGAGTATCCCAACTGATACATCACCGCAAACGTGCCGACAATCGCCACAGGCAAAGCTAAACTCGGAATTAACGTCGCTGTGAAGTTCCGCAAAAATAGAAAAATTACTAAGACAACCAGACACACCGACAAAACTAAGGAGAACTTCACATCATCTACAGAAGCCCGAATTGATTGAGAGCGATCGTACATAATTCCCATTTCGATCGATTGGGGAATTTGTTGTTTGAGTGCGGGTAACATTTGCACGATCGAATCGACGATTTCGACAGTATTTCCATCGGGTTGAGGCTGCACTGCCAGCAAGATTGCAGGTTGATTTGTAACGTTTTTATCGGTGTACAAATTCAAGACTTTGTTATTCTGCACGTCGTCAATCACGTTTCCTAAATCTTGCAGCCTCACTGCTGCGCCATTTTTGTAAGCAACGATCAGCGATCGATATTCGGCTGCATTATTTAATTGACCGTTTACCTGAATTAAATAGCTTTTGCGATCGCCAGAAAGGCTTCCGGTTGGCAAGTTGACATTTCCTTGCGTAACTGCGGTTCTAACTTGATCTAATCCGATTCCCCTGGAGGTCAATTCTCGCGGATCGAGTTGAATTCTCACTGCATATTGTTTCTGCCCGTAAACCTGAACTTGCGCCACGCCGTCGATCGCTGAGATGGGTTGTGCGATCGTCACTTCTGCGGCTTCATCCACTTCTGCTATTGGCAGGGTTTTGGAGTACAAATAAAGGTATAGAACTGGCGCAACTGAAGGGTTAACTTTGCGGTAGGTAGGCGGTTTGGGCATTCCCGATGGCAATGAACCTGCGGCGGCGGCGATCGCAGCTTGTACGTCTTTAGCAGCAGAATTCACACTGCGGCTGAAGTCGAATTGTAAGGAAATGTTCGCGCTACCGGTGGAACTGGTGGAGTTAAACGAATTGAGGCCAGCTATTTCAGTGAACTGTCTTTCTAGCGGTGCGGCGACTGAGGATGACATTGTTTCGGGGGTTGCACCGGGTAAGCTAGCGGAGACGCTGACAAAGGGATATTCAACGTGAGGTAGGGCGCTAATTGGTAGCAGGAAATAACTCATCAAACCGAAGATTAGAATGCCGATTGTGACCAGTGCGGTCATTACGGGGCGGCGGATAAAAATTTCTGAAAGGTTCATAAAACTTGGTTGGTAGTGAGATGTCGAACCGTGAGGACACGGCACTGCCGTGTCCCTACAATTAATCGGGGTAGGGAAACGGCATTGCCGTGTCCTCCTCGCGAGGATAATCGATTATTTTGGGGTAGGGAAACGGCATTGCCGTGTCCTCTTAAAACGGTTATTTTACCGTCCTCATTTAAACGAAAAAACTTGCCGAAACTTCACCTCATTGAGCTTTTTCCGCCACGATTCCATGTAGATGTAAAATACGGGCGTGAGATACAGTGTCAAAACTTGTGAAAACAAAAGTCCGCCGACAACGGCAATTCCTAACGGGCGGCGAGATTCCGAACCCGCACCAACTCCTAGGGCGATCGGCAATGTTCCCATTAGTGCGGCCATTGTGGTCATCATAATCGGTCGAAAGCGCACTAAGCAGGCTTGATAGATTGCTTCCGCTGGTTTTTTGCCGTCGTTGCGCTGGGCTTCGATCGCAAAATCCACCATCATAATGCCGTTTTTCTTAACAATTCCTACCAGCAAGATGATACCGATGAATGAATAAACGTTGAGTTCAACGCCAAACAACATCAGCGTTAATAATGCGCCAAATCCCGCCGAAGGCAATCCCGACAGAATTGTAATTGGATGGATGAAATCTTCGTACAAAATACCGAGAATCAAATAGATGACGAGAATTGCGATCGCCAACAGGATACCCAAACTCGGCAGCGAACTTTGAAATACTTGGCTCGCACCCTTATAATTGGTAGAAATGCTGTCAGGAATTACCGATTTCACGATTTTGTCGATCGCACTATTTGCCGTTCCCAGCGCCACCCCAGGAGCGAGGTTGTAGGAAATTGTCGCAGCATTCATCCGCCCGACGTGGTTGACAATTAACGGTGCAGTTCCCGGAGTGATTTTGGCAAACGTTGCTAGCGGTACTTGTGTTTGACCGTCAGAAGCATCACTCGAATTACTGCTTGTTGTCGCGATGTAAAGCTGCATCAAAGCATTGGGATCTTTTTGATACTTTGGTTCTAGTTCCAAAATAACTTGATACTCGTTGCTCGCACCGTAAATCGTGGAAACTTGGTAAGCGCCGTAAGCATTTCTCAGGGTGTTTTCAATTTGACTGGCAGTAATTCCTAATGCTGAGGCTTTGTCACGATCGATATCAATTTTGATTTGAGAAGTCATCTGCAAATCGCTGTTAACATCCTGAATTTCTGGCATTGCTTTCATTTTGTCAACCAGTTGCGGGACGTATTGCCGCAGTGGAATTACGTCAGAACTTTGCAGCGCGAGTTGATACAATCCAGTGCTTTGTTGAGTGCCAAGCGGAATTGCCGGAGGATTTTGCAAGAAGACTTGAATGCCGGGAATCTCTGCTAGTTGCGATCGCAAATTCTGCACAATTTCATCGGCTCCCATCTGCCGCTGCGATCGGGGTTTCAGCCGAATAAACAAGCTTCCCGAATTTCCGGCAACTGCCGCCCCGCCGCCATTTGCACTCGCTCCTGCCCCGATATTCGAGTTAACTGCTTCCACATTTGGATCTTGGCGAATCGCGCTGACAACTGCTTGCTGGTGGCGAACTAATTCATCAAAAGAGGCATCTTGTGCAGCTTGAGTAATGCCCGTGATTTGTCCGGTGTCTTGGCTGGGAATAAAGCCTTTGGGAACCGCGATAAATAGTCCAACTGTGACAAACACCATTGCGAATGACAAAATCATCGTGGTGCGGTGATATTTTAAAACTTTCTTGAGGCTCCAATCGTACAAACTCAAAAATACCTCGAATACATACTCTGAAGCTCGATAAAGCCGGCTTTGATTGGCGTGATTTACCGGACGCAAAAAACGGCTGCACAACATCGGTGTCAGGCTCAAAGATACAAAGCCTGAAACCAAAATTGAAACTGCAATCGTCACTGCAAATTCATGAAACAAGCGCCCCAACAACTCGCTCATAAATAACATCGGAATAAACACCGCTACCAAGGAAAGCGTCATCGATAAAATCGTAAAGCCGATTTCCCTAGACCCGTTTAGCGCCGCTTCTCGCGGGCTTTCTCCTTCTTCTATGTGGCGGACGATGTTTTCGAGCATGACGATCGCATCATCGACTACAAAGCCGACGGATAGCGTCAGTGCCATCATCGACAAGTTATCTAGCGAGTAGTCCAATAAGTGCATGACGCCAAAGGTTGCGATCAGCGAAACCGGCAGCGCTAAACTAGGGATGACTGTTGCAGAAAGATTGCGTAAAAATAAGAAGATTACTAAGATGACTAGGGCGATCGTCAAAACGAGGGTAAACCGAACGTCCTCAACCGAATCGCGAATCGATTGAGACGCATCGTACATAACCCCAAGCTCGATCGAACTCGGAATCTGAGTTTTTAAGTTGGGCAGTAATTTTTGAATCGTCTCTACAACTTCTACAGTATTCGTGCCCGGCTGTCTTTGAATCGTGAGGATAATTGCGCGATCGTTGTTATACCAACTAGCAAGTTGAGTATTTTCTACGCTGTCAACCACTCGTCCTAATTGTTCGAGATAAATAGACTGTCCATTTTTATACGTCACAATTAAACGGCGGAATGCTGCTGCATCCTGAAGCTGTCCGTTGGTTTGCACCGTAAAGTTTTTATGGCTACCGGAAAGGCTTCCTGTGGGTAAGTTGACGTTTCCTTGTTCGATCGCAGTTTGCACTTGATCGATGCCAATTTGCCGCGTTGCTAACTGCTGCGGATCGAGTTGAATTCGAGCCGCATACTTTTGAGAACCGTAAATCTGCACTTGCGCCACACCGGCGATTGTCGAGAGTTTTTGCGCTAGATAGGTTTGTGCGTATTTATCAACCTCAGAAAGCGGAAGTGTTGGGGAAGTGAGATAAAGGTAAAGAATCGGCCCGTCGGCGGGGTTGACTTTACTGTAGGTAGGCGGATTTGGCAAATCGTTGGGCATTTGGCCCGAGGCCGAGGAAATTGCCGATTCCACATCTTGCGCCGCATCGTCAATATTGTGGCTGAGATTGAACTGAAGTGTAATTTGAGTTTTGCCGCTGGTACTGGTTGAGGTTAGCGTATCGAGTCCAGCAATGCTGGAAAATTGCTTTTCTAGCGGGCGCGCCACCGATGCAGCCATCGTTTCCGGGCTAGCGCCGGGTCGGGAAGCGCTGACTTGAATCGTGGGATAATCGACGTTTGGCAAATCGCTAATCGGCAGTAAGCGATAACTCATCCAACCAAAAATCAGAATTGCCGCCATCACCAAGGTGGTCATAATTGGACGGCGAATAAACGGTTCTGAGAGATTCATTAGTTATCAGCCTTTCTCTGGTAAATGAGGTACTCTTGGGAATTGGGCATTGGGCATTGGGCATGGGGAATTGGGCATTGGGCATGGGGAATTGGGCATCGGGCATCGGGCATTTTGACAAGCGAATTTCAAAGGTGGTACCCGCCACGTGATTTATCCGTGAAATCAATCCAAAATCGAAAATCGAAAATCCTCAAGAAAGAGCATTTATCCGTGGGGTCAATCTAAAATCTAAAATCTAAAATCTAAAATCGATTGACTGGTTCCCAGGCTCCAGCCAGGGAATCCATATCCAGAGGCTCTGCCTCGCCTGGGAAAATGGAGGCAGAGCCTCCCGATCGGCATTACCAGGCTCCAGCCTGGTAACGAGTACACCGCCAGATAGAAGAATTGAGAAGAACGATCGCCCTAGGGATTCTTGCGCGATTTCCATGACTGATTTCCCGATGAATTAGAGTCGCCGCCAGATTTTACATTAGTTTCTTTTGCTCCAGATGTGTCTGAATTATTATTGCCTTTAGTGCTATCTGAATTATCTTTAGCATCCGCTGCGGTTTTAATGCGAATCTTGCTACCATCAACCAGATTTGCTTGTCCGTCGGTGACAACTTCATCACCCGCATCCAGACCTTTTTGGATGACTGTTAAGCCGTTGATTGTATTGCTGACAACTACAGGCACATTTTCCACTGTATCGTCTTCTTGGGCGACAAACACGAATTGTCCGTTCGGCCCTGTCTGTACAGCTTGTGAGGGAACAACAATCGCATTTGGTTGTTGACTTAATGTTAGAGTTGTGTTAACAAATTGACCGGGGAAAAGTTTGCCATCTGCGTTATTAAAGTCGCCAATCAGTTGAATTGAGCCTGTGGCATTGTCAACCGTATTGTTCACAAATGACAAGGTTCCCGATATCGGACGATTGTTTCCGGCAAAGGTGACATCAACTTTAAGTTTGCCGTTGTCCGCGTATTTTTGGATTTGTGGGAGGTTGGATTCAGGAACGGAAAAGGCAACTTGAATGGGATTAATTGTGGAGATTGTCACCAAGGGTTTGTCGGTGCTTGGTTGCACCACATTGCCGATTGTCACCAGAATATTTCCGGCACGCCCGTCGATCGGCGCATAGACCTTGGTATAGGATGATTGCACCTGAGCATTTTTCAAGGCACCGCCGTCTGCACTCAACCCAGCTTGAGAACCCTCGATCGCAGCCCGATCGCCCTCCACGACAGCCCGAGCGTTCTCAATCCCCACGAGATCGCTTTTCACCGCCGTCTGAGCATTCTCAATCCCCACGAGATCGCTTTTCAGCGCCGTCTCAGCATTGGCGATCGCCACTTCATCACCTCTGACGACTGCCTCAGCATTGGCGATCCCGATGCGATCGCTCTTTACCGCAGTTTCAGCATTGGCGATCGCTTGCTGGTCAAGATCGACCGTTGCTGCGGTGGCTCGGCTGCTGGTAGCGTATTGCTGGGCTTGATCTTGACTGATTACTCCTTGTTTGTAGAGCTCGGCGTACCGTTGACTTTGTGCTTCGGCATATTGTGCTTGAGCTCGATCCTTGGTCAAGGTGGCGATCGCTTGCTTGACTGCGCCTTGGTCTTTTTCCAGGGTCATTCTGGCTTGTTCGACGACTCCTTTGTCTTTAGCAAGAGTCATTCTGGCTTGTTCGACGACTCCTTTGTCTTTTTCCAGGGTCGCTTTGGCTTGCTCGACAATTCCTCGGTCTTTGTCCAGGGTTGCTCTGGCTTGTTCGACAACTCCTCGGTCTTTAGAAAGGTTGGCTGTGGCTTGTTGCACCTGTGCTTGGCTTTTTGCTACGATTCCTTGAGCTTGCTGGATCGAGGCAGTTTGAGAGCGATCGTCGATCGAAAACAGCAGTTGTCCTTTCTTAACTTCTTGTCCTTTCTTGAAATAAACTCCTGTAATCCGCCCGCTAGCTTGTGGTGTCACCGATACAGTAGAACTCGATTGCACGTTGCCGATCGCTTGCAACTGTATCGGAACCGTTTTTTTCGTCACTGTTGCCACTGTCACCGGAGTCACTTGGAGTCTACCGCTGCGGCTCGGTTTTTCCGCTTTAGGAGCGGTCGATCGCTGCCAAACCACAAATCCCAACCCACCCACCAGCAGCAACCCCAGCAGAAACAGCGCAATCCGCCCTTTCGCCAGCACCTTTTCCGTCGGTTGTTTGGCTGCAACACTTTCCGCCGGTTCGCTCTCCGGCAATGTTGGAGCTTCCTGAAAAACTTCACGGAGAGCGTCTTTTGGAGTTTCACTAACAATTTCTACGTTGTGCGTCGGTTGCTCGTTCAGCTTCAGATTTTCGTCAGAAACTTTAGGGCGAGTGCCATTCCGACTTTCACTAATAATTTCCTCGATCATCACAAACCTCCTTTGTAACTAACATCTTGCACTATTCTCAAAAACAGGCTTTCCGGCCTGTTCTACAGGAGATAAATTTTCTTGTGGAACAGGCCGGAAATCCTGTTCATAAAAGGCTTATTGATGGTGCAAAAGGTGAGCAACATCTCATATCAAATCCGTTAGCATCGGAATAGTAAATTCGAGTTCACTGTTCACGGCGTCAACTGTTCACGGCGTCAACAGTCAACAGTCAACAGTCAACAGTCAACATCATTCCGGTGTTACCGGAAATGATATCAGTTGTAACTAACATCTTGTATCATTTATCATTTTCAAGAACAGGCAAGATGCCTGTTCCACAACACATCAATTTTCTTGTGGAGTAGGCCGGAGAACCCGCGCAAGTCCTGTATCAGTTTCGCACTGCAAGTTGCCCAATCAGAACGTTATTGCGAACTTGTTTGAGACTGCTTTTGCCCCCGAGGATAAGCAGTCTTGAGAATTTCTTTAATTTTTGTCTTTTGTTCGGCGGTGAGATTTAGCTCGGACAAAGCTTTCCGCATTTTTTCACCTCCCTTGACTTTAGTTTCCAACTGTTGTACCTGCTCGGGCGTCAACACCGCTTCGACTTGTTTGCGAAGTTCCTCGCGTTTCTGTGCGCGTTCTGCATCCGTTGCCTTCGGTTGCGCTGAACTTGGAGTTGCAGTCGCCGCGACAGGTTGAGCAGTTTGAGTGGAAACTGAATCCGCCTTCGCTTGGTCGGAACTTACTGGATTGGTCGCCGTCGTCTCAGGTAGGGTAGGTTCGGAAGCATTGGATTGCGTACAAGCAGACAAACCGCCTACCAAAAGTGCACCGACGAGGAGAAATGCTGGTGCGATCGTTGTTTTTTTCATGATTTACTGCCTCTAATTAACCTTCACCACCAAATCTTATAGGCTAAAATCAGCCAGCGCATGACCCAAGACTCCTAACTTGACCAGTCAAAAAGCACTTTGCGGTTGTGACTTTTTTCCTAGTCCCAAATGCCAAAATCACCCGAAAAGGCTCTAGCGCGATCGTTGGCAGATTCGCTAAGATGCTACACATAACTTGTCTGTTATGGCAAAAAGGGAGCGCGGGAAGAGCGGGAGAGTGGGAGAGCGGGAGAGTGGGAGAGTGGGAGAGTGGGAGAATTGCTCAATGACCAATTCCCTCAACATTCATCCGTTAAATCCCGATTCACTGCGCGTTGCCGAACTTCCTTCTGAACATAAGGGGGTAACGTGTTTTTTGACTCCAAGATACCTTCTACAATTAGGTCAGCGACCTTGCTTGAATCGCTCCAGCTTTTGATGGGGAAAAGTTCTATGATTCGCTTGACCTATCCGTCCTTTCGTTTGTTGCTTTATTTGGAGTGGCTGCTGCTGGCGACGGCAGCCTTGATGGAAGTGCTGCATCCGTTTCAGTCGCTCTGGTCGCTGCTGTTACGGGTTGGCGCGATCGCACTTTTCGGCGCGATTGGGTTGCGTTTGCCAACAGTTCGGTTAGGTAGAAAAGTTTTATTTACAGCCCTAGAATTTGGCTTGATTTTGCTGCCAATTGTTCAGGAAGGGTTATCTAGCCGATCGAGCTTTTTGCTTTTTCTCGTGCTGCTGATGCGTAGTTGTCTGATCTTCCGCCAGCCGGGGCAGGTGACAGTCTTGGGTTTAGCCCTGCTGTCCTATAGCTCGCTACTGTTATTAAAACCTATTTTACCTGAAAAAGTCATTGCAACTGTTTGGGAATGGCGATTTAGCAATGTGTTATTATTTGGCTTGACATTAGTGTTCGCTTTATTGTTAATTAATGCGTTGATTGCGGAACGCCAAAGCCGAGAGCAATTAGAAATCGCTCACGATAAATTAGCCGTAACTCACGAACAACTCCGCCATTATGCACTGCGAATTGAAGACCAGGCAACTTTGCAGGAACGCAATCGGATTGCCCGCGAAATCCATGACGGACTCGGACACACCCTTGCGGCTCAAACCATTCAGCTCAATAATGCCCTATTGTTTTGGAAATCGGAGGATGAGAAAGCGCTGGCGTTTCTGAAACAGGCGAAACAACTCGGATCGGAAGCTTTGTTAGAAATTCGCAAATCTGTTTCGGTGTTGCGATCGAATCCTTTGCAAGGATTGTCCCTCGAAAGTGCGATAGACAAACTTCTCCAAGACTTTCAGCGCATGACTGCGATCGAAGTTTCCAACTCGATTCGCTTACCAGTTCTACTATCTCAGGAAATCAATACAACACTTTACAGAATTGTGCAAGAATCGCTCACAAATATTCACAAACACGCTGATGCAAAGGTGGTGACAGTTGGGTTGCAGCAACACGCAGGACAGATTTATTTGTCGGTTGCTGACAACGGCAAAGGCTTCGACCCTGCACAAAATACCACTGGATTCGGACTCCAGGGAATGCGCGAACGAGTGGCCGCTGTCGGCGGTCAATTTGCGATTTACAGCAAGTCTGAAAACGGTTGCCGGATTTCGGTTTCTTTGCCCTCTCAAAACATATAGGACTCAGCGGTTGAAACCGCATATATACAACAAACTTTCGTTCCTCTCTAAAAGAATGAATAAATGATAAGGCAGTGCGGTTCTTTTCCCACGCTAATTGATGCGAGGATTGTGATATAGCGGTTCTCAAAAAAGTGAGGTATGCCCTATGCCCTATGCCCTATGCCCTATGCCCTATGCCCTATGCCCATGAGTACCTCATCTTTCTGAGAAAGGCTATATGATTCGGATTTTGCTAGTGGACGATCGGCATATTATTCGCCGGGGAATCAAGAGTATCCTGGAATGCTATTCTGATATGCAGGTAATTGGTGAAGCTGAAAACGGACAGGAGGCGATCGCCCAAATTCCCATCCTACAGCCCGACATTGTGCTGATGGATATTCGGATGCCCGTGATGGATGGCGTAGCAGCAACCGGGGCGATCGCCAAATCTTATCCCGATACAAAAGTGCTGGTTTTAACCACATTTGATGACGATGAATATGTCAGCCAAGCAATGCGGCTGGGCGCAAAAGGCTACCTGCTCAAAGATACCGAACCCGAGGAACTTGCGTTAGCGATTCGCGCTGTTTATAAAGGACACACGCAACTCGGCCCCGGATTATTTGAGAAAGCCCTGATGACTCCTGCTGTAACCAATCCGACGGTTGTTTCTCCGCCAGAATTAGAGCAACTCACGCCCAGAGAATTAGAAGTATTGCGTTTAATAGCTTCAGGCGCGAACAACCGAGAGATTGCTCAAACCTTATTTTTGTCGGAAAACACGGTAAAGAACTATGTAACGAATATTTTGAGTAGGTTAAATTTGCGCGATCGAACTCAAGCCGCGCTGTTGGCTCATTCACTCTTCAATTAGGGACTTATTGATGCCTGAAAGTGGCAATCAAAGTCTTGCTGAGCGTAAGTTCTTTTAGGCGAAGTTTTCTTGGCTGTGTACTCTGCCACAAGAGCAGACTTCAAAGCGGCCTAATGATATGTCTCCAGAGGGATGAGGATTAAAACATAATCTTCATTAGACTTAGGAGGGAATTAACCTCTAAGCCTTATAAACCAAAAACAAAACCAGCCAGCAAGTTGAATTGGGGAAGCAAGCTGCTAGCTGGTCACAAAATTAGCCCGAATAAAGGTAGGCACTTTTGATCACCTGGTAAGTTGGCACTATGGAAGCAGTGCCAGGTATTGAAACGCCGCGAAGTGGCAGTTGTGGTAGAGAAGTTTATCCAAGCTAACAGAATCGTGTGCATTTGATGCACACTTTTGGTAATATTGGAGAATAAAAATGATTCTCAACCCAGAAATTGGCTCTTGATATCACAACTCCTATAAGAATCCAGGCATATTCAACCCGACATTAAACCCAAAAACTCCCAAGTTAACATCCCCACCAACTACAACTTCAAGTTCCTCATCCAGAAGTTCGCGACCAACAAGTTCGAGATCCTCTAAAGCGAGTTCACAACTACTTAACGGTGATGCTTGAGGTTCAGGGGTGGCGTTATGTTCTTTATTCATCGTAATTTTTTCCTCGTTTTTTTTGGCTCTCTTAACAGATATTAACATATTATAAAAAAAACGAGTATGAGTTTAGATTTTTATACCTGCACGCAGTCAGTTACCGTATTTTCCTTTGACGTATCGTAAAACAAAATGTTGTTTCGTACCCGTAGATCCCAAATTGCTCGTAATTTTGCCAGGTAAGCACTGCCGACCTTAATTCTAGGGGTTTTGCATAAGTCAATGCCTTACTGACGTTTTTGTTGATAAACTGCTTTCAATTAAATCGCAGGCGGTGATTAAACCCTGCTCCTGCTGGATTTTTTCACCAATTTCCTCTGCACGTCGTCTATACTCAGGAGTCAACACTTTTTCTTGAAGAATCTGTACCAATCCGGCTTCATTTAATTTGTGGGGATGTGCAGCAGCTCCCACACCCAGCAAGAGAACCTGCTTGGCATTGATAAATTGATCGTTCCCGTAAGGTTCTACCAGCATCGGACAGCCGTGACGCAACGCTCGCGCTGTCGTGCCTATGCCACCGTGGTGAATTACCGCAGCAGCACGGGCAAACAGCCAATCTTGAGGCAGAAATCCGGCGAACATCACCCTCGTGCGGTCAATGTCCGCAGGTAAATGGTCTTCACTAAAACCTGCCCAGCCGTGCTGGATGAGAATCGGTCGCCCTAAGTTGGCTGCGGCTCGCACATGAACTTCTACAACCTCACGGGGATTTTTGAGGGGTTGACTGCTGAATGCTAGCACCAAAGGCTCTTGGTCTTGCTGGAAAAATTCTTGCAACTGTTGAGACGGTTGCCAATTACTCCATGCCTGGTCTTCATAAAACCAGAATCCGGTCATATTGTAAGACAAAGCCGACTTTTCGCTGAAGAAGTGAGGGCTGATAGCTACAATAATCTGGTCGGCTTTCAAGGTATGTCTCCCTTCGCTCCAAGGACGAGGACGTTTCACAAGCCCTGCTTCCTCACGAAGCTTTTGCAGGTCTTCATCTAAGCGTTCCTCTAACGGAGTGGGCTGGTTAATTGTTGGTTTGGATATCTCTGTCAAAGGTTTTATTGACAAAACGCTCATAAAAGCCACAACCAAAGGAATGGCTGTTTTTTCACAAACCATTGCCGCCGGAAATGCCTGCATTGGATTAGAGATTAACAGGTCTGCATCTTGACAAGCTGCGAGAATATCTCGAAAACGACCGGGAATATCAAATTTCTGAAATTTTAGGAGCTTTTCTTGTAATGAAGATCCTTTAGGCGACCAGTGATCCCAGTCTTGAGAATATTTCTGTGCTTCTTCTTGCCCCATATCGCAACCGCAAGCAACGGCTTCGAGTCCGGCATTTACAGCATAGGAATGCATCGGTCGGCTAATTGCCATCCGAACTCTGTGCCCTCTCGCTTTCAGGGCTTGTCCCAATGCCACATAGGGCAGGTGGTCTCCTAGTGTACCAGAGCTAGTGATAACAATCGTTGCCATCTTGAATAAAAATAATATCTATTTTACTACATAGCAACATTTGTAATAAATTAAAAATGAATTCTGCATTCCCCCTCCTACACCTTTGAATTCTTCACCGCGTCTGCCTTGCGTATTTCTGCAATCTGATTGAGTTCTGCATTTTATCTGCTGCTCGCCCCTTTCTTAAACCCCTACCCTTGAAAGCGGACTAAGGAGGGATCTATACCTGCCATAACTTTTCAAATAACCTCTAATGGTTAGCATGCACAATTTCTAGTTGAGGTAATCCCCAACAGCGATAACCCATGTCTTTTGCCATCATTCCCAGCCCTTCGGTTTCGATGTATAGCTTATAACTAAAAGGTGGAAACATCAATCCTTCTCGATGCAGATCGGCTTTAATTAGCAACATAGTACCGCCAACTCCATCAATCTCAACAATTTCCCGATCTCGCAAATCGTTTAGATAAAATCTTCCTTCACTTTTTGGTGGTTGTAAAATACCATCTATAACGTAACCACTCCAATCTCTCGACTCAGCGCCCGGTTTAAATTTAAAAGTATTGAAATCGAATGTTTGACCTCCTGGCTCAACAACGCAATTCGGCACTACAATTTCTTTCCCTGTTCTCAGAAGCCTTTGAATAATATCTTCAGGATAATCAGACACATCTACATCTAACCAAAGCACCCATTCTTCATCTTGAAGAGACTGAGAAAGCAAGAAATTCCGGCTTTTTGCCAAAATAGAGCGGCGTTGAAATTGCAAGCTAGGTTCCCAACGAGGTTGGGTATGGTGAAAACTAAAATCTCGTTTGAATAAAGTATATCGAGCCAAATTCTGGTGAAATTGATTAGACTTTTCCTGTAGCCAATCAAAAGTTCCATCTGTACTATCGCTCTCCAATAATCCTAGCGAAATCTTGTCATGAGGATAGGTTAAACGCAACAAATTCTTTAAGTATTTGGGTAAAAACTCCCTAGCCTCTTTAACAGGAGTCAATATTAAAACTTTAGGGAATGCATTCGAGTCTAAAACCAATGGTGCTTGGCTAGGTTCAGCTACGAATGATGTCAAATTAGGTGCTGCTGCTGATACTTCAGCTACAGGTAGCAAAGTGGGTTGGGAAGTTACATTTACCTGTGGATAACATTCTATCGGCAATCGATCGCAAAGTTGGCTGATTATACTGTCATAATTGCTACCTTCAAATCTTTCGCTTGCCAATTGCCAGTGTTGTTCAAAATGCTCCGCATCAAACGTGTTGCGATTATGAATAACGTAAGCATAAAGTTGCGGACAGTCTAGCAGGGCTACTCGACAATGTTCGAGAATTTTTCCGGCTACGGGAGTATCCTCGCCTTGCCCCTGTTCTGGATAAGCTAGCACTCTAGATTTTAAACACAAAATCGACCCCTCCCAAATCCGACTCCGAGATATCGCCCACCGCCGACTAGAAGGCCACCACAACATCCAGCGTTGTAAAAAGCACGCCTCAGCAGCTAATGCCAATAGTGCTGCCATTTGCACCTCTAGACGTAAGGGGTCAGATAAATCATCGTCGTCCCATTGGCAGATATAAGTACCGCCAGCAGCCTGTACAGCCAGATTTCGCAATTCCCCTAAAGTTTTATTCTCTGATGGCAAATGCAGGTATTTGATCCGTGAGTCTTGCAAATGTTGGGTATATTCTGCTAAACCCTCATCTTCGCCATCGTCTATGATGACTAATTCTCGATTAGCATAAGTTTGGTTACTGAAGCATTGGATAGCACATTTCGCCTGTTCGACGCGATTTTTAGTGACCATCAGACAGGAAATGAGTGGCAGTTCAATCTCTGCACCAGACAGTGATTGATACAAGTTGTACTGGAAACTCGAATGCAGAACAACACGTCCTTTTTTCAATAATGAAAGTGGTAACTTTTTTATCCATTGTGCTGCCCTTGCTGCTATTTTATCTTTAAACCATGTCCCATGCCAGTGATGAATTGCAAAGGCTTCTTGTTCAAAAGTTTGGCGTAATTTTTGGTCATTTATTCTCCCTTCCCAGCAATCAAATTTTGTTACCGGATAAAGCAATTTTGCTGGTAATAGCTCGATTTCTGATGGTGCAGAGTATTCATTGTAGGCACGAGTTAAAGCAAATGGCCCCGTTGCATCCAAAGGTCCTGGTAAATAATAATTTAGAACTAAATACTGGAAAAAATACGACCAAAAAGGATGAGCAGGTTCAGAGGCGATAAAAGAAGGACAGACAATATGTTTGAAATTACGAAATTTAACTGGGGGTAAATCAACGTGAGCAGAAGGTTCTAGTCCCAATATTAAGCGATGTTCTTCTAATAGTTGGTCAACAGGTCGCAAACATTCAAAATCTAAATCGACATACAATCCGCCGTAATGATACATGATAAAATACCGAACCGCATCGACACGACAGATATTTTCTCTGTAGGCATCATAGATAGGTAAAAACCAGGAGTAATAATTTTCGATAAATTCGCGGTTATCTCGGTCAGTCCACAACCGATATTCCCAGCCAGGGTGATGTTCTTTCCAAGTTTGCTGGAAAGTGGCCATTTCTTGGGGGATAGATTCATTTTTCCAAGTCTGATGAATGATTTTAGGAATTGGCATATATCAACCTACTTAGTCTTTATTGAAGGAACTTACAAAGTTTAGAAAAAGCGCTATATCTATGCTGTTCAGCTTTTTCTATAAAATATTCACTAATCCCATTCTTTTTCCATGTCAAATATTGGTTATATTCAGCTTCATTTTTAGATAAAAAGGTTAAATATTCAGCCAGTTCATCCACACTAGAGAAATCATGCACGTTAATAAAGCTTTTAGGTGCTGGAGCATATTCATCAATATTTGGAGAGCCGAGGTAAACTGGAACAGACCCAACAATGAGTGGTTCAAAAATTTTTTCGGTGACATAATCCTGACAAATAGAGTTTTCAAAGGCTAAAGTAAATTTATATCGAGATATTATAGATAACTTGGTCTCTCGCCCTTTATCTTCTGTTAGAGTCTTGTTCCTCTGCCAGCGTCCGTAGGAGTCTATTTTTATTTTTTGCATTAATTTTAGTGCGAATTGTTCTCGGTTACTTTTATTAATGCCACTGGACATAAACATCACAGCTAGAGCCGATTCTGTTTTGGGATGAGGTAAAGTAGTTTGCATTTCCCGAACCGTTGCAGGATTAAAATAGGTATGCCATATTGTTGAGTCTTGACGGTAGGATATAGTGATGTCAAACTGACTCATAAACTCAATATCTTTGAGTAATGGTATTCTGTCCTCGCTTTCCATCGACCAAGCTACCCATTTTTGTTTAGGAGGTTTACGGATAACAGAGAGATCGAGCTTGGTTAAAAATGGCAGATAAAAGATCACAGCATCAGCTTCAGCAAAGCGGCAGAGATTAGTTGTCAGCTCGCAACACTGGATATTTTCTCCATCTAGAATTAGATCTTTTGTTCCCTTATGAGCGTTATAAAGGAGAATCAATTTTTGCATCATGTGTGCATCATTAAGTTGTTTTAATCTAATCGACCACAGGACAATAAGCCGACGTGAGTTCAATAGAACTAAAAAATGGCGGGAGTGTTCGATATCAATTATAGCGATCGTCTGGAGAATGCTCAGTTTTGCAAATCAATACATAGCAAGCTTTTTGTCTTTTTCAACCCGTCGAACTCACGTCGAACTCACGTTGCTCAGAGACAAATTCAGCCACTTTCTTACCACCCGATGTTTTACACCCACCCATCCGCGCCAGTAGCACACAAAATCATCAACTGTTTCCCTCTTGGCCGTAAGCCTGCCAAGCCAAATCGACCAGCCCGTTAACAATAGCCACAGCCACCACCGCAGAGCCCTTGCGGCCCTCAATCCGAATGTGAGGAACCATGGAATCGTGCAGCCGCGACTTCGCCACGTCAACCCCCACAAACCCAGAAGGAGTTCCAATTACCAAAGCCGGTCGAATTTCCTCAGATTCAATCAAATCTACGATCGCCGACAAAGCAGTTTGAGCCTGGCCCACCACAAAAATCCCTTCAGGATAGCGTCTTGCCAAAGTTTCAATCCCCCAAGCCGCCCGCGTCCTTTCCTTTTGGGGGCGCGTCAAAGCCTCCATCGAACAGTAAACCGGATTCGCAAAGGTACTTTGGATCAAGGGCGTAATGCCCACCTGCACCATCGGCACATCTACCACGATCGTAGTCCGAGCAGCCAAAGCTGCCGCCCCGGCTTGCAAAGCCTGATCGGAAAAACTAATTAAAGACTTGTACTCAAAATCAGCAGTCGCATAAATCACACGGCGGACTATTTCGTACTCCGCCGCTGAAAAACCGTGGTCGCCAATTTCGTTATCGATTAATCCCAGACTCTGGGCATCGCTTACGTGCCATTCCATTTGTTGGATAGCTGTCGCCTGTGAGTTGTCAGGTATCAGCTTACCAGCTTTTAGTCAATTCGTTGACTGATGACTGTTGACTGTTGACTGATGACTGTTGACTGATGACTGTTGACTGTTGACTGTTGACTGTTGACTGATGACTGATGACTTTTGACTGATGACTGGCAACTGACAAGTGACAACTAAGTTTCCGACGACGAAGAAGACTTACCCAGCACCGGAGTCAGGAATGCCACCAAAGCTCCGATCGCAAAACCGGACACATTGCGAACCACTGGCAACCAGTCAGAAGTCCGAGTCACCACCGGCCCAAGTCCGAAAGCAAAAAACAGAATGCCCCACAGCGGCGAAAAAATCAGCGCCCACTGCCAAGCCACAACCTGTCCCGGCTTCCGAGGCTGAGCCGCAAACCCGCAGATGACGCCGCCAACCACCGACGTAATTAACGTCAGAACCCACTGTTCCCTCGGCAAACCCGGAACCACGCGGCACCCGCCCTGACGCAAACAGCCTTCTATCGACTCCAAAGATTCAATAATCGCTCGATCTTCGCCATTGTCCCGCACAAAAAATTGATTACCGTAGCGGGTTTGCAGTTCCACCCAAAAAGTGCGGGGCAGCAGCGGATACAGCGAGTCGCCCACATTAAAATTGAGCAAATTTCCCCCTCGGGGGTCAGCAACTAGCAACACACTCTTGTTATCTAGTCCCCAATAACTTTTGACAGCCAAACCGGGCGTGCGATCGTACTGAGTCAGCACTCGCAGTTTCCAGCCGGTTTCGGCTTCAAAAGCCTTTAAATTTTTTGCCAAACCCTCTTCTTCAATATCCGTGAGGGCTTTAGCTAAATCAATGATCGGCGTCTGAGTTGACGGCAACAAATCGGGATTATTGAAAGCGTGGGCCGCAGGTGCGATCGTCCACACCGACAAAGCCAGAAAAAATGCGGCAGCAAAGGCTAGAAATTTTCGCGGGAAAAGCTGTGACATAGGAACTTATAATCCGGGTCTTAATTGTGAATGCTAGCTGGCGGTCTTAACCAAAGGATAAGAGAAAACTCATATTTCTTTACAATTATTTACTTTACAGGAAGGCGAGAGCAAGGGGAAGAGGAAAATAGTTTTGAGTTTTGAGTTTTGATACCAAACCCAGGCTTTTTAGCCCCTTGAGTCTTAAGCCCCTCTCAGCTAGGACGAAAGTTTGACTCTATGCAGCGGTGTCAACCGCCGAGTCTCATAAACAAGATTTCTAGCGGGAACACTGAACCAATTACCCACTACCGATTATCCATTACCTAAAATTGAGCTTTTGCCGCCACCCCCTCACAGAGGCGCCGATCGCGATCGCTGACATTCGGATTAGTTCTCAGATAATCGCCCACCCAGTCGCAGCCCCTCACCAGCAAATCGTCAAGATCCAAATTCCACAAAATCACCCGATTATCTCTGCCAGCAGAAGCGAGAACCTTGCCATCCGGGCTAAAACTGACGCTCATCACGCTGTCTTTATGTCCATTCAGAGTTTTGAGCAAAGTCCCGCTGCGACTCCACAGTTTCACCTTATGGTCATAACTGCCCGAAGCAACCAACAAACCATCCGGGCTAAAAGCAACGCTAGTCACGCTGTCGCTAGAACCCTTCAGCAGCGTCGCCACCAAAGTCCCGTCTACCTTCCACAATTTGACCGAATTGTCGTAACCAGCCGAAGCGAGCATTTTGCCATCAGGGCTAAAAGCAACCCCCAACACAAAACTGTTGTGAGCTCCTTCAAAAGTTCTCAGCAAACGACCGTCCCGATTCCAGAGTTTGACAGTACCGTCATCGCTTGCAGAAGCCAGCATCGAGCCGTCGGGACTGAAAGTCACCCCAGTCACCCAGCCTGTGTGTCCCGTCAAAGTCTTAATCAACCTGCCGTTTCTCGTCCACAGTTTCACAGTCTTGTCCTTGCTCGCCGAAGCGAGAATCTCGCTGTCGGGGCTAAAACTCACGCTCATCACGCTGTCGGCGTGGCCGTCGAGAGTCAACAGCACAGAAGGCGAACACGGGAACAGCGGAGCCGAAGGACAAGGCAGAATATTACTCATGCCATCTTCTTTCAAACTCCAGACTTTCACCGTTTTGTCGTAACTCCCAGAAGCAAGTACCTGGCCGTCGGGGCTGAAACTGACGCTGGCCACTCTCTGAGTGTGTCCTTCCAAGGTTTCCAGCAAAACTCCCGTGCGGCTCCAGAGTTTGATAGTTTTGTCCGTAGAAGCAGAAGCCAGCCTTTGGCCGTCGGGGCTGAAAGTAACGCTTTGCACCCGGTTTTGGTGTCCGTCGAGGGTTTTGAGCGGCACGTCATCGAGCCGCCACAGCCTGACAGTTTTGTCAAAACTTGCCGAAGCCAAGGTTTTGCCTTCCGGGCTAAAACTCACCTGAGTAACCCGATCGGCGTGTCCCTCAAAAGTTCTCAGCAGGCGACTCTCCGGTTTAATATTGCTAGCATCTGTTGGGCGTTTGTCGCCAACACCAGCAAGACTCCAGAGTTTGACAGTCCCGTCTGCACTTCCAGAAGCAAGTGTTTGACCGTCAGGGGAGAAACTGACACCAAATACCCATTTGCTGTGTCCCCGCAAAGTTGTTAGTAGTTCACCTTTATTTGCTTGTGTTGAATTTTGTGTTGCTGGGTGTTTTAGTGCAGCGATGCTCCAGATTTTCACCGTTTTGTCTTCACCCGCACTGGCGATCGTTTCACCGTCGGGGGAGAAACTGACGGTGTAAATTTTCGAGGGTTGTCTGTTGTCGCTGTGCCACAAATTAGCGAGCAACCTGCCGTCAGAACTCCACAGTTTCACACTACCGTCATCGCTCGCCACAGCGATTATTTGGCCGTCGCGGCTGAAGCTGAGCCAATTTACGGGAGCAAATTGTTCGATCGTTCGCAGCAGCGTGCCGTCGGTTTTCCAAAGTTTGATTGTTTTGTCTGTAGATGCACTGGCGATCGTTTGACCGTCAGGGCTAAAAGCAACGCTGGTAACGCTATTAGTATGCCCTTTGAAAGTTGCCAGCAAACTGCCGTCAGTTTGCCAAATTTTGACAGTTTTATCTAAACTTGCCGAGGCTATGGTTTTGTTGTCTGGACTGAACGCGACAGAGGAGACGCTGTTAGTGTGACCTTTAAAAGTTGCCAGCAAACTGCCGTCGCGCCGCCAAAGTTTGACGGTTTTATCTACACTGGAAGAAGCTATTGTTTCGCCGTCTGGACTGAAACTAAGACCCCAAACTACATCGCCGTGTCCCTCCAAGCGGTTGCGTTCTTTGACTCCATAAACAGCCTGCTGGAGGGCAGCAGAAATTAGAATTTCGGTGTCTTTGAGAGTATACATTTCTTGGGAGTGTTCGATGTGTCTCCACTTTTTACCAGCTCTCAAACTTTCCATCATGGCGTCAAATTTGTTGTTTGAGAAATAAAGTGCTTCAGAGGCTGCTGTGAGGGTACTGATTTCGGCTCGTTGAGTTTGAGCGACAGCTAGCTGTTTTTGACCCACTGCCCGCCACCAAAAGTTTACGGCGGCGATGGTGGAACTTGTTAGCAGCATGACGCCGATCACTGCTAATCCCAGCAGTTGTTTGAGAAAAGTATTGGCTCGGTAGAGCTGTGCTTGACTCATGTTTTTGTCGGCTTCTGCTTTGTGCAGTCTGGCTTCTAAGCCGAATCTTTGGCGGATCGGTCGCACTAAATAGTCGTGTACCAATTGATAGCGGTCTTCTGGGGCTTCCCGCAGCAGAAATAGCAAACCGTGACCGACTAAAATGTCTAAAATTAAGTCGAGGTTGTCGGTTTTCTTTTGTCGGCTTTCTGGATCTTTTGCGAACTGTCGCTGTAGGGAAATTCGGTTTCTGCCGATCGCCGATAATTCGGTTTCGCGGGCATCTGCTGGCTGCTGGTTTGTAACTAACGAGAGTTCGTGTTTGGTTTTTATCAGCCGAACGCCTCTTTCATCTGTCAGGGAAAACAATATTTTCCAAGCTGCGTCTTCGTTAACGGGCCCGCAGTCAGAGATGACTCTTTCGAGCGATCGCTTCACTAATTCCGCTTTGGGATTGTCCCCCAATTGCTGGTATTGTGCTAAACTGGTAATACCTTCTTCTTGTAGTTGCGCTCCCACTACCTGCAATTCGATCGGTCGCACTTCTTGCAGTTCGTCTGCTAAATCTTCCACGAAGGCATCGATCAGTGCCGGCTCTAAATAAAATTCCGCCCGTTCCGTTAAGTGTCCGATGACAGCCCGCGCGTCTTTGATAGAAAAACTCCGCAGTTGGTAGCGGATGCTTTTGTCGAGAATATTATTGTTAATAGCGTCAAGATTTGGGAAGCGATCGCAATCTAATAAGTAGTGCAAATAATCTTCGCGCAAGCAGAGAATTACCTTGACATAAGGCAAATTCAAAAATAAGCGCAAAAAATTATAAAAAAGTTGTCTTTGTGCCACAGAGGTCGAAACAAAGAAAAACTCTTCAAATTGATCGAAAATCAGAACAGTCAACAAATTATTGGTGGCATTCTCACGCAACTTATCTATAATAAAAGAAGAGACTTCCGAGCTGCGATCAGGAATAACCAAGCAACTTCTTTTGTGGATTTCCTGTACTCCTTTGGAGATTAATTTACTTTCCTCTTCGGCTTGTTTGTCGTACAATGCGCCGTTCAAAGCATTTTCTAACTCCACCAGCCAGTCAGTGTAAACTTTGACTACTACGGGCAATGTATCGCGCGCGCCCGGAGTAATATTTTTCAAAGCTGGTACTAAGCCGGCATTGACTAGAGAACTTTTCCCGACTCCGCTGGGCCCGTGAATAATAGTTAATTTATGGTCGTCCCTGCTAATTCTTTCTAGCAAGCTATTGATATCTGTTTGGCGCGAGTAAGCTGTCATTTCCGCTGCGATGGCGGCTTGATTTTGAGCTGATGGACCCGAAGGATTGACGGCTTGTCGCTGCTGTTGCAATTGGCTGGCTCCGATAAAAGCTCTAAATCCGTATTGATATTCGATCGACCGCTGGGTTTTTTTAATCCGAAACGCTTTAAGATACTCTCCCTGCTCGAAATAAACCGCTTGCAGTTCGGTCAAAATATCGATGTAAAGTCGGGGGTCGTACTTCGGCTCGCTTTGAGATTGAGCCAACTCCAAAGAATGAACCGCGGCTTCCCACTGACTTAGCTGCCGCAAACTTCGGGCTAGCAGTAAAAGATACGAACTTCTGTCGGATTTGGGATGTTGGATTTTAGATTTTGGATCGTTACTTGACTCGTTAGTGCCCACAATTTCTGGATAATTTCCCTCAAACCCCAATCTCAAATCTTCAATCAGCAATCTCAAATCATTAGGGGTTTGATCCAAAATTGCCAAAGCCAACTCGGCTAGCTGGCGGGCTTGACTCCACCTCGACTGTTGCAGGGCAACTTCAGCTAAAAAGCCGTAATCTTGAGCTAGTTGGCTGGGAGTACCGTAAGTAAAGTGCAACTGCAAAGAATTTTCAGCTAATGCTTGCAACTCTCCCCAAGCTTTCAGGCGCTGCAGCACTTCTCCGAGGTGTGCTGTCACCTCAGCTACCAATTCCGGACGTGAGGCAAGGGAGAAAGCGTTTCTAGATTGTTCGAGGCTAATCCAAGCTTGTTCCCAGTGCTGGCGGTTGGCTACCGGATTTCTGGCTGCTTGCAACCGATGACACAGGGCTATGTGAAACAGCACTATGCCTTCTCTCTCTAAATATAAAATGTTGGGGACAGGATTCGACAAGGAAGAGAAGGTTTCTGGGTTTTCGGAATCTTCCGAGTTTGCGAGTTCCCAGTTGCCGGTTTGCTGCTGCCAAAAGGCTAAACTTTCTTGGTAGTGAATTAAGGCAGTTTCGGTTTGGTCGCTGACATAGTAATCTCGACCGAGAACGAATTGCAGGCTGGCTTTGAGGGCGGGTTCTAATTCTTCACCGCGATTTTGTAAATCTCTTAAAGCTAATTCTAGTTCTCGGCGCGGCAAAGAGCCGATTGCCAAATCAAGGGTATTGCCCGGACTCAAGGGCGAATACGAGCGGAGATCTGATTGTCGTGCGTTTTGGGGTTGAGAGTGAAAGGTCAGAAAGCGTTCTCCGGGACTAATTTCGCGCTCTAGGGCGCGTTTTTCGCACTGCGTTTCCCAGGTTCCAAAACTAGCCAGGGCGCCGACGTTGCTGCTTCCGATTTCTTGATTGAGTTCGCCTACCTTAAATATAGTATCGGCCCGCCCAGCAAGGAAATTAATTAATTCGTCAACGGCCATTTCAAATTTAATTGTGGCGGCGGCCCAACTTTTAAAATCCGGGGCCAGACGAATCATTTTGGTCACGATGTCATCTGTTACCCACAAAATTACCGGGCAGGAAAAATTTTTGCGGAATTCGTCTCGCACTTGATTGGTAGAGGCCATCAGTTCGTCGATCGCTACTACTGTTTCTAAACCGAATACCATCAAAGCCGAGGCGGAACCGACAGGGGAAAACCCCTCCTGAAAAGTGCTTGCCAGCAGGGTAGTGTAGAGGGTTTTAACTGAAGCTGGCAGGACGAAATCTTGAATTGGAACTGGGGACACTTCTCGCAGCCGCTGCGCTATTTGCTGCCGTAACTGCTGGTAGTTGCAGCGCACCAAAATTAGCGAGAATTGCTGTTGAGACATTGTGATGGACCTTACCAGAGTTTTGAGCGATCGCTCGTTGTAGTTGGCAGTTTCTTGTACCTTAATTAGATCCGTCATGCGTGCACCTCTTTTGCCTAAATCAATTACCTAACCCTCGCCAATCGTGACAGAAAGCGTATTTATACAGAGATAAGCGTCTCTGCCAGCCGCTTTATCTCTGTATAAATACGTAGTTTTCCGTACTTCTCTTATCAATACTTACATAGTTATTAGAGCCAATGTAAAGATATCATACCTCTCAATCTCAGAGAATGCGAGACTTCCCAATAAAAATTTAAGCCCGCCTAAGAAATTTTTACTCAGCTACAGATAAATGACTGCAGGCTATAAATAGCTAACCGCTCAACTTATTATAATACCGACGACTAGCTATTAGTAAACAGCTCCGAGCTATCTGTAGCAGGCATTTAGCACAACAGCAGAAAAATGTCCTCCGGGATGGGAGTAGTTGAAATAAGCTCAACAGGTAAAAATAGAAATAGGGGGTCTGGCATTGCAGATATGAGAGTTGAGACTGGGGCAAGTCCTTGGTGGCGGCAAAGTTTTACGCGACAATAAAATTCGTGGCATATAGCTAGCATTCAACACAAATCAGCCAGCGGCAAAAACCGCTGGCTGATTTCTCTATTGGATTTTAGGAGTTCGGAGTTTTGAGCGGTGAATGTTAAGTTAAAGAGTTTCTAAGTCACTCGTGGCTAAGGGTTCTTAGAGTCGCGAAGCAATCTCAAAAATTCCAACTATTTTGGCTCAATGCGCTGCAGCCACTCCTTATATTTTCTGGTTTCTGCTAGGGCTGGATTGATGCCAAACCAGCGACCTTCTTGATCGCGGTATTCAAAGACAAACATACTTCGCAACAAGATTTGAGACTCTTCTTCGCCGGTTACACTTTGTCGGTTGACGACTTGAAACAGCAATTCCCATTCCATGTCATTGATGGCTCCCAAAAGGTCATCGCGATATTCTTGAATGACGCTTTCGAGACATTCGCGAGAGAAGGGAGGGTCTTCGTGCTGCAAACAGCTATACAAAAGCATCAGTAGATTGCGAACGTGACCGCCGCTAATCCGGCAAAGCCGATCTAAAGTTTCGGGAGAGTCAAAGACCTGGGAAATCAAATCGATGCGTTGATGGGGAGCAACTGCGGGGAAAGCTCTAGCTAATACTAGCTGCCGCAGCAGTGCCATTCCTTCAATGTGGTCGTCGCCCGATCGCATTTGCACCGGTACCATCGGCATCACCTTGGGCTTGACTCCAAATCGACTGGCGAGGCGGCCGAAGTCGTTGGAAAAAATCAAAGTCAAGGGAATCGTGTAGACGACATGGCAATTGAGTTTTTTTAACTGTTCGCCGCGGTCTAAAAACAGGTATTCTGGCTGGGTGCGTCCGCTGGGTTTGAGGGAGGCGTCGAGGCGGTCAAGGTTGTCAACGATGACTGCGAGCCCTTTTTTCCCTTGGTGCTTGAGTTCGGCGTTAGCTCTGTTGAGGAGTTCTTCGTTGATGGACTGCAAGATGCTGTTGGTGCGGGGTTCGAGATATTGCCTGAGTTGCGATCGCAGTTTGGGAGAGTCTTTAGTTTTAGCAGTAACTCTAGCAATGCCTACAGATAACTCGGCTTCCGCTGACAAATCTATGGGAGTCTGCAAAAATTCTGCCACTTCTGCAAACAGATTTGTAAAATAGCTCGGTCTGAGTTTGATTTTAGCTAATTCCATAGTTTCGCTAACTTGGCGCGCAATGCTCAGCAAAATATCGCTGATGTCTACATCACCCATGTCTAAGTCTTGGGAAGACTCGAAGTAGACGACGCAAAAACCCTCTTGCTCTAGCTCAGCTTTCAGTCGAAACAATTCCGTAGATTTGCCACACCCGATATGTCCTGTAAATAGCTGACAGGTTGGCTCGTTGGGGGAGATGCGGGTAATTGTTCGCTGTAAAGATTCAATGATTTTGCCGCCGCGCACGGAACCAAAATCTATGTAGTATTGATAATCTCCTGGGTCTCCCGCAACAAGGGTCTTGCTCGGGTTGCAGGCTTTATAGAATCTGTCTAATTCGAGTGCGATCACAATTGAGGCCGACTAAAAGTTAAAAAAGTTAATCGAAAGTCTAAACTTTCTTTGCTTGAGTTTAGTTTGATTTGTAACCTTTTGCCCTGTGGGGTAATGCCCTAAATACCCAAAGAACCTTTGTTTGCTAAGCGACTTTCCCGGCGCTGGAATTGTTAATTATTAATTAATAATTTTTAATTACATAGGGAGATCAGTGATATTACCGATCTTGGCAGGAGTCAAGGTAAATTTGCGGGGATCTGGTTAAATGGTAGGGGAGAACGGGGCTGCAGGAGAGAGCTTAAAAAGTTTTGAATTTGTGCTAATCCTTAATTATTAAATTCTCAAGAGGTAGATGGCTAGTTTTGGAGCGGTTTCTCAAACAGAGTTAGGGCGCAGGCGCCAAGAGTTGCGGCGGCTTCGTCGCGGTCGATTGGTGGCTGTGGTGTGGCAAATGTTGGCAGCGAGCTCAATGGCAGGGGGTTTGCTCTGGTGGATTGCGCAGCCGGCTTGGTTGATTGCCCGATCGGAACAAGTGAAGGTGGAGGGCAATCACTGGCTCTCGGACAAGGCGGTGCGGTCTTTGGTGCCGCTGTCTTACCCGCAGTCGCTGTGGGGGATTCAACCGCAGGCGCTGGCCCAAAAGCTGGAGTCAACGGGGCCGATCGCCAAAGCGAAGGTGACTCGTAACTTGTTTCCGCCGAGTTTGACTGTAGAAGTGGCAGAACGGCTGCCGGTGGCCGTAGCTCAGCCGACTGCGGTGTTGAGATCGAACAGCGACAAGGAAAAAGTGGGGTGGCTGGACGCTCGCGGAGGTTGGATGCCGTCGGAGAGCTATACTGCTGTGCGATCGCAGAATAGTTCGATCGGGCCCGGCAGCGCTCAGGGAACGCAGCCTCAGCGTTCTTTGCCAACTTTAAAAGTCATCGGACCTTTGGAACAGTATCGTGCCTCTTGGCCGCAGTTTTACCAAGGACTCAGCGGCTTGACGGTGAAAGTGTTTGAGATTAATTGGCAAGACCCGAACAACTTGATCTTGAAAACAGAGATCGGTACCGTACACTTAGGGCCGTATACTTCCAGGACTGCTTCGCAACTTAAGGTTTTAGACCGAATGCGACAATTGCCAAAACAGCTAGATTCAAGCAAAATAGCCTACATTGACTTGAAAAATCCTGCTTCGCCGATCGTCCATTTGCCAGAACCCCCCCCCAGTTTGGAGAGTTCCACTCCCGCACCCACTCGCGCCCAGAATTGATCGTCTGTCAACAGAAGGTAGAAGGTATCGATCGGACGGCAGAATTTTTAGCCATCAGGATCAATACGCACGGCTGGAAATAAGGACACTTTTTTGATATCGAGTCGGGAAAAAAAATCTGATTTTTCTTTCCATCCGGATGGGGGAGGCTAGTATCAACTTTTTTTCCTTCTGACGCAGCGTACAAGCGCCCGGATTGGGGTCAATCGAGGTCTCAGCTTTGCAAAGCCGGCAAAATCCGAGATTGCTAACATTGAGCATCGATCTGTGTGAGTTTTTCGCGCAACATAGCCTATAGTTGATCGTGAATTGGCGTTTAGTTAACAATTTCGCGCCCTCGTCCCTCACACTAATTTGGTACTCCCTATCGGTGGCGGGATATAAGGTAGTTATAAACGAAACGCCCTGCGATCGATATTTACTACAAGCAAGTGAGGGAATAAGGCTGTTAAGTATATCACAATTTCTCCAGTATTCTAAGAAAATTGTAAATTCTGTTAGAATTCGATGGGAGGTTGCACAATGCTCAGTTTGACGTACACATATCGAATTTATCCAGATGCCAGTCAAGAAGCCAGAATGCTTGCTTGGATGGAGATTTGTCGCAAAGTTTATAATTACGCTTTGCGAGAGCGAAAAGACTCGATAGCATCGCGTAAGTGTGCGTTCGACGCTTGCAGTATTCATTCTGAGTACATCATTCCATCTGACGCAGCGTATCCTGACTATTACAAACAACAGAACGCCCTGACAAGAGCGAAAAAAGTAAATCCCGAACTCAAAGAGGTTCAATCGCAAGTTTTACAAGATGCCTTGAAGCGACTCGATCGGGCTTTCAAGTTTATGAAAGAACGTGGTTTTGGGTTTCCTAGATTCAAAAAGTTAGGTTCGTATCGGTCGTTTACTTTCCCTCAGTTCAAAGACTATCCATTGATAGGAGTACAAATAAAGCTGCCTAAGATTGGAGCAGTGCCAATTAATTTGCACCGCCCCATCCCAGATGGGTTTGTCATTAAACAAGTGAGGGTAATCAACAAAGCATCAGGATGGTACACTCAATTGATTTTGCAGTGTGATGTCTCTGTTCCCGAGCTCATGCCTCATGGTTTGTCTATTGGCATCGATCTGGGATTGGAGAAATTCTTGGCTGTATCTAACGGTAAGTTACTCTCAAGACCACGTTTCTTTGTAGACTTGGAAAGCAAGCTTAAATGGCTGCAACGCAAGCTGAGAAACAAAACTAAGGGGTCTGCTAACTACCGCAAGATCCAACACAAAGTCTGCCTTCTGCACGAGCGCATTCATGATATCCGTAAAGAGTTTCATTTCAAAACAGCTCATGCTTTATGCGATTTGGGAGTTGGAATGATTTTTGCTGAGGAGTTGAATCTCAAAATGATGAGTCGCGGGATGCTAGCAAAACACTGTCTTGATGCTAGTTGGGGCGGATTCCTCGATATCCTATCTTGGGTTTGCTGGAAACGTGGCGTGTACTTTGCTAAAGTTGACCCGAATGGCACTAGCCAAACTTGTCCTCAGTGTTCCACTCATACAGGAAAGAAAAAGCTGTCCGATCGCATTCATGCTTGTCATGAGTGTGGATACACAACAGACCGCGATGTTGCTGCTGCAATGGTAGTAGAACAAAGGGGTCTTGCCGCTGCGGGACTCGCAGTCAAGTTGCCTGTGGAGGTATCGTTATCGGGGACTTCGGTCTAGATACGACCAATGAAGCAGGAATGCCCATCTGTGAATTTGGGAAGCCTACACGCTCATTTGGTACTCCAAATCGGTGTATGGAGGATGTCACCAAGCTGTAATCTACTATCCCCAACTGTAATGAAGCTTAATAATAGACAGGGGTCTGACCAAGACAGTCCCCCTTCGGAAGAAGTAAAAAATTTTCCGGTGGCGGCAGATTCCGCCAATCCCTTTAGACGCAAGTCTGGTTATGTAAATGTAGATAGTATTGATATCGATCCTATGGTCAATCCCAAAGACATAATGCCCAGCAGTGCTGCCAAAATCAAAGTAATTGGCGTCGGCGGTGGTGGGGGCAACGCCGTTAACCGGATGATTGCTAGCGAGGTTTCTGGTGTCGAGTTTTGGTGCGTGAATACAGATTCCCAAGCTCTGGTTCTCTCAAATGCTCCGAAACGCTTGCAAGTCGGACAGAAGTTGACGCGCGGTTTAGGCGCGGGGGGCAATCCGGCGATCGGCCAAAAGGCTGCTGAGGAATCTCGGGACGAAGTTGCTAATGCTCTGAATCACGCGGATTTGGTATTTATCACGGCCGGCATGGGCGGCGGTACGGGCACAGGCGCGGCTCCGATCGTGGCTGAGGTCGCTAAGGAAATGGGCGCCTTGACTGTGGGCATAGTGACGCGGCCTTTTACGTTTGAGGGACGGCGGCGCACCAGCCAAGCTGAGGAAGGGATTGCGGCTTTGCAAACCCGGGTGGATACGCTGATCGTGATTCCTAACGACAAGCTGCTGTCTGTGATTTCGGAACAAATGCCGGTACAAGAAGCTTTCCGAGTTGCTGACGATATCCTGCGCCAAGGGGTTCAGGGTATTTCTGACATTATTACTATTCCCGGTTTGGTGAATGTTGACTTTGCTGACGTGCGGGCAGTAATGGCGGATGCGGGTTCGGCTTTGATGGGCATCGGCGTGGGTTCTGGCAAGTCGCGGGCTAGGGAGGCTGCGATGCAGGCTATTTCTTCGCCTCTGCTGGAAGCTTCGTCTATTGAGGGCGCTAGAGGTGTGGTGTTTAACATCACTGGCGGTACTGACATGACGCTGCACGAGGTGAATGCAGCGGCGGAGACGATTTACGAGGTTGTCGATCCGAATGCCAATATTATTTTTGGAGCGGTGATTGACGAGCGGCTTCAGGGCGAAATTAAGATTACTGTGATCGCTACTGGTTTTTCGGGGGAAGTTCCGTCGCCTCCGACTCCGGGGCGGACGCAAAATGTTAATGCTCCTTGGCGGGCTGCAACTGTGCCGACGACTCCTGCTCAACAGACGCCCGATCCGAAAACGAAACCGCCGCAGGATTTGGGATTGGATATTCCTGAGTTTTTACGCAACCGTCGCCCGCCAAGATGATTTTAGATTTTAGATTTTAGATTTTGGATTTTGGATTTTGGATTGAATCTCCAATCTCCAATCTCCAATCTAAAAAATCGAAAATCTCCAATCTAGAAAAGCGAAAATCTCAAATCGAACATCTCCAATCGAAAATCTAAAATCTAAAATCTAAAATTTCTAGGGTTTGACCGGGATCGGGTTCGAGGAGTTGGGTGGAGAGTCCCGATTTTGCTAGTAAATCGCGAAATTCGGGGATGCTGCCGACCGATCGCACTAACATTGGTAAAATGCCTGTGGCTCGGATGTCTCCCGCCGCTGTAGGCAGAAAAAACCTAGGTTTGAGTGTTTGGGCGAGGCTGAGGGCTTGCGAAGGGCCGATGATGACTTGTCCGAGGAATGGGAAGATTTGACCGATGACTGGGGCGATGGCTACGTCTACTGTGTCTATTTTCTGTTTGACTTTTTCTAATGGCGGTAAGTGCGGTTCGTAATAAAGTGTCTCGCCGCTGGTTAAGTCTTTGAGCAAGTAGCCGTTTTCTTCCTGTCCCGGCTGGATTTCGGCTCCGGGTACGGCGGTAATTTGTAACTTTTCTTGATAATTAAATTCTTGCCAATTGGCTAAAGATGTGATATTAGTGTAGCCTAAACTGCTGAGGACTTTGGCTGCGGTGGGTGAGGCGATCGCGGGAATTGTGCGATCGAGCTGTTCGAGTGTTGGTCTGTGGCAGTGGTCGTCTAATCCTTGGGAAATCAGGATGAGGTCGATCGGCGGTAAGGTACTAGGAGTGAAGGCGACGGGGGTGTTGTGGTAGGCGGTGAACAGCCAGGGTTGACCGTAAAATACAAGGGGATCGACCAGCCAGGGATCGACGAGGATGGTTTGACCGGCGATGTGAAAGATCCAAGAGTTGAGGTCGATTCGGGTGAGTTTCACAGTTGTTTGCAATAATTCTTTACATTTGGTTTAATCATAGCTAATTTTGTTTGGGAATTTTAACCCCTTCGGAAGCACAGGCGGGACGCCCGTGCCACGATGAACCCAGATATTATTGGGATGTGTCTGTGTTTATCTGCGGTTGAAAAAAGATGATTAAATCGAAGATTCCTGTGGCTTTGACTGTGGCTGGATCTGACAGTGGCGGCGGGGCCGGGATTCAGGCGGATTTGCGGACTTTTGCGTTTCACTGCGTGCACGGTACGAGTGCTTTGACTTGCGTGACGGCTCAAAATACTTTGGGGGTGATGCGAGTTGATGCTTTGTCTGCGGAGGCTGTGGCGGCTCAAATTGAGGCGGTGGTTGGGGATATTGGGGTGGATGCTGTGAAGACTGGGATGCTGTTGAACCGGGAAATTATGGTGGCGGTGGCTTCGCAGATGGAGAGTTTAAAGATGGGGAATTTGGTTGTCGATCCGGTGATGGTTTCACGATCGGGCGATCGATTGATTGATGAGGGGGCGATCGCCTTTTTGCAGGATGTTTTGATTACAATGGCTGCTGTTGTGACTCCAAATCGCTTTGAAGCGACTATTTTGAGCGGTTTAGAGATTGATTCTGTAGATGATATGCGATCGGCGGCGCAGCAGATTTACCGTTTGGGCGCAAAGGCTGTTTTGGTGAAAGGCGGCGGGATGAAGGGAGATTTGCGGGGAATTGATGTTTGGTTTGACGGTACGCGGTTGGATGTGTTGAAGACTGAAAATGTTGATACTGGGAATACTCACGGGACTGGTTGTACTTTGAGTGCTGCGATCGCTGCTAATTTGGCTTTGGGGAAAGATTTGTTTACGGCGGTGACATTGGCTAAGGATTATGTTACTACTGCTCTCAAATATGCTTTGGATATTGGGGAAGGTCAAGGGCCAGTAGGTCATTTTTTCCCGCTTTTACTGAAGTAAGAAGTCATTGGTTATTGGTTATTGGTTATTGGTTATTTGTTATTTATTTGTTGCTCGCTTGGGCCTGCTAATAACCAATAACAACTGTCAACTGTCAACTGTCAACTGTCAACTGTCAACAATCAGTTAATTTCTTAATTTCTCTGGCGATAGGGCGATCGCCACCAAGTCTTCGATTTTCTTAATATTCGGATCGCCGGCCAAATAACCAATCCCTCGGTGCAAGTGCAGGCGAAACTGTTTCGCTAGAGTTTCTTTTTCTGTGCCTAAATTGTCTTGGTGACACCGCTGCTTGAGGGCAATTATCAAGATATCGGCCATGTCGCCGCCGAAGACATCCCAGCTTAATTCGACGTTGCTGTCGCTGGGAATTGGTACTGGGGATGGGATGCTGGGCTCCGCGAGCGATCGGCAAAATCCCCACCTGCATAAAATATTCCATTGATCGATTTTGGTCGATCGTTTCAGTTTTGATAGTTGGTCTTTGCCTGTTTGGGAGAGGCGGATGCGATCGACTGGTGGTTCCATGAGTTTGAGAGTGTTTGGTATATTGTAAAAAGTGTTAATATTCGGGAAGCAAAGCCTCTAGATAACTAGAAAAAATTAACAAATTTTTACACGGCGCGACTTGATAAAAAGGTTGTTTTTTGGTATTGTGATTGTAGTAGGATTTATCCTTAATAATGGGATGGTGGCAAAAATAAAATTTTCGCAACCATCCCATTATCCTATATATACTACCGCAACTCCCCAGCAAAGTCAAGGGGGTTGCGGCTATTTTTTGGAGCGAATTTTTATTCCCAGAAGTAACCTTTTTCGACGGTAGTTTGGTGTTTGGCAGAGTCGTATTTGAGGAGGTAGCTGTGGGCGATCGCCTCTAATTCTTGGAGTTTTTCGTATTCTACTTTTCTAATTTCCGTGTCGGTAGAAAGCAGGATGACTTGGTGGCTGGCCGAGGGGAAATAGCGTTCGACTAGGTTGTTTCTGTGGGAGGAGTCGAGGCGGCCCAAGGGAGTGTCGATCGCAACTGGCAATTGTCTCCCGGATACTCTAGCCAATCCCCACAAAAAGGCGATCGCCAGCAATTGTTTTTCCCCGGCTGAAAGTCGGTGTTTGGGTACCGGTTTGCCTTCTGGATCGTAAATGGAGAGGCTAAATGTTTGAGTGTCGATCGCAACTCTGTGTACGAGGTCGGTTTTGTGCAACAGGTAGCGAAAACAGTCGGTAATTTCTATTTCGAGTTTGTTGAGTTTTTTGAGGGTGAGTTTTTCTTTAAAGAGTTTCAGGGTGGCTTGGGCTTTGGCGATAGAAGCGATGACGTGTTGGCTGTTTCTGATAGTGATGTATTCGCTGCTGTAGTTTTCTAGTTCTTTTTGGTTTTTGGCTAATTCTCTCTCTAATTCATCGACGCGGCGGTTGGCTGATTCCAAGGCGGCGGCTGCGATAGCGACTGCTTTTTGGGCTTTCCTGACTTCTTCTTCTAGTTTTTCGTAGGCTTCGGGGGAAGCTGCGGCTGCGAGTTGTCTGTCTGTAAAGTCGATTTCTGCTTCGATGCTTTTGATTTCTTCTATTTGGTCGCGGGCTAGAATTTGCTGGGCTTTGATTTGGTAGCTAAGAAGGTTTTCTAGTTGCTGGATGCTGTTGTTGTCGGCGTTCATCCAGGGCGGGGCGTCTGTTCCGGCTTGCTGTTCGAGTTCTTGGTTTTCTTGGCGGATGAAGTCTTGAATTTTATCTAGCTGTTGGGGATTTAACGAGATTTCCGCGATATAGTTGAGAAGGCGATCGCTTCTTTGTTTGATAACATTTTGGGCAATCTTTGCTTGCTGCTGGCTGGCTTCGGTTTCTGCTTGAATTTTGGCTTCACTTAGCAAGGGCGAAATTAGGGCGAGTGGTAGCGTATTTGACGCCAATTCCATCATGGCTTGACGGGTTTTGTCTGCCTGATTTCTGTAGTCGTTTAGCTTGCTGTCTAGCTGACTGCGATCGGCGGCAATTTTTCCCCCTTCATAAATAAACTTTTCTGATGCTTGTTGCTGATTTTTTTGAGCTTTATCTACTTCGTTTTTAAAGCTGGCTTGTTCTTGCTTAGCTAACTCTATTTCATCAGTAATTTTCTTAAAAGTTTGTTCAATTTTCTCTAAAGCAGCCAAGTCTTTTTTGCCAGCAATTTCTTTCCGCTTGCGGCCGGCTAATATTTCTAAATCGACGGCGAGGCGTTCTGCTAATTCTAAACCTAAAAGAGATTTAATCGCCCCGACGACAAACTCTGGCGGTGTTTCGAGTTCTGCAAGTTCTTTTACTTGTTCGCCGTCAAACAAAAATAGGTTAGATATTCCGACGGGCAAAAGGGTTTCGATGTATTCGTCCCAGGTGTTAGTAATTGCTTTGTCCGACCACCAATCGCTGACAATCTCGCTGTATATGAGAATGCTTAAGGTGTCTTTGATGTCTAATTTTTTCCAGTATCTAACTATTTTGAATTGAGTTAATTTGTCGTCTTGGACTTGTTCAAATGTTAGTTCGACGCGGGTATCTTCTAATGGGGGAGTGTGGCGGTTGAGGCATTGATTGAGAAAGTCGCTATAGCTTAAATTGCCTCTGGTAGAACATTGGGCGCGGCCGCCGTAGAGGGCGAGGCGAATGGCGTCCATGAGGGTGGTTTTGCCGCCGCCATTCATGCCGCCAAATAAAATGACTGGGCAGGGATTTCCGTCTTTTTCGGGGCGGAGATTGATGGTTTGGGTGCCTGCATAGGGGCCGAAGTTTTTGAGGACGAGTTCGAGGAATTGCATTGTAGATGTAGATGTTGTTGGTTGGTGGGGGGGCGGTTAGCCACGGATTTGGTAGCGGATTTAACGGCTGGGTGGTTGGTGGGGGGACGGTTAGCAGCGGATTTAACGGCTGGGTGGTTGGTGGGGGGGCGATTAGCAGCGGATTTAACGGCTGGGTGGTTGGTGGGGGGCGATTAGCAGCGGATTTGGTAATCACCCACTAATCATCCGTTACATCCGTTACAAAATCCGTGGCTAACCGCCCCCCCCTTGCTACCAATCAATCACATCGGTTGAATCTTCCTCCTGCTTCTGGGGTCTAATGCTGGGAGGTAAGGGGAGTTCCGCATCTGTTTCTTCATAGGTTCCTGAACTTCCTCTTGTCCAACCCCTGCCACTTGTTTTCGGCGTCCACAAGTATGGTTGAATGTGTTTCTGCCAACCTTGTACAGATTTTGGTGGGAGGATGCGGTGATATTCTAATTTGCTGCGTCCAAAGTTTATAAATAAACCTACTTGCGCTCCTGTAGCTGCTACGTAAGCTATTATTTGAGCTTTATCTTTATCGGTCATTGGATAATTTACGGCTTTGTCCTCTACTACAATACCTTCATTCACCCAATGGTCTAGATAGAGGATTCCCATCCAAACTTCACCGTCGTAAAGTTGTCTGGGATACTCCATTTCTGTTGTTAAACCGGCTTCTATCATTTCTGCATCAAAGGCTCTTTGGTAATGTTTTTCTCTTAAACCTTTTTGCGTCCTCCGGTGTACTCTCATTGCACAGCAGATGATGCTGTATGTAAGCTCCTGATGGGGAATATTAGGATTAATCATGGTCGTAAAAATTTTGTAATTTAAACGATGAGGGTTGGGTAATAATGAGGTTAGTTGACAGCCTATTGTATCCGATAGCTCGGCGGGGTGGCTGTCAACAAGTTTGGGTTTAACCGCAGGCTAGCGCGTGCTAATCGCTAGGTTTTTCCTCTCCTGAATTTGGCGGTGAAAATTTGATGTCCGCCCAAGATAGCTGTCTGCTTTGATTGCTATTGCTTTCGAGTTCTTCTTTAAGTTTAGCAATATCAACGGTATCGTTTTTGGCGGAACTGTTGGTTTGGGCGATCGCATCTTTGAATTGCTGAATGTTTTCCGTCGGATTTGCTTTAATATCTTCCACCGCTTTTTTTAAATTGCGTTGATAGTGGGCGTTGCCAATCGCTTCTTCCTTCGATCGCGAACTGGTTTCAAAGCATTTGTCCAAATCGGCGTAAATGCCTGTACGGCGGGGCTTGGTGTAGTATTGGCGTTCTGTATCAAGGAGTTTTGCCATCAATTCGAGGTGCATTTTGTCCTCGCTGCAAATCTCTTCGATCGCAGCCCATTCGTCGCTACCGAGGAGTTTTCTTTCAGCGGCGGGACGGGAATCTTCAAAAGGTTCGCCCGTAACTTCTTCGTAAATCCGGGGCAAACTGTCGTCAAATTCGTGCTTTTCTTCCAGCCAAATGCGGCGGATTTCGCTAAGTTCTTCTGGGGTAATTAAGGTGATATCGCGCATTTCTAGGGGTGCGGTTTTGCGGATGTGGGTTTGTGCTTCCAAGACTCGTCTCAGCCAGTGTTCTCGCCAGAATTTGGTGTAGGGCCCTGGGATGGGTTCGACGGAGGTTGTGTCGTCGCCCATGTTGCGTTCAAACAGTTCTACTCTACCGTAGATGCGGCGGAAGTCTCTTTTTGGGTGATCGTCTGGAATGTCTAATTCGTTGCGAATATCAAGGAGAGGCTGCATCCATTCTTTTTCCTCATCGTTTTGAATCATTGCCTCCATTGATTTATCTTGGCTTACCATTGTGCAAACCCAGCAGCCAAAGCGAGAATTTCCACAACTAGGAGTAGAAGTATCAACAACTAAAGGACATTCATTGTCGGCTGTTGCACCTCGATACATAGTTAGCAAATCTTTATTGTTATTTCCCCAAGGATTATCCCACTGCATCAAGTAAAGCCACACTTCATCTGTTCGCCAGTCTTCAATGGGAAGGTAAATATAAGAGTTAGGGCGAGTGGGATTAGCATTAAGGCGTTCGCTTACCCGCCACTCCCTATGTTTAGCCATATTTGCGGCGCGTTTAACACTTTCAGCCTTGCGAGTACCTAGAACAAGAATTACCTCGCCGCTAGTTCTAATTATTTCACGAATAAAAGAACCTGTTGGTTGTATTTTTAATCGTTCCGTACACCATCTAAATCGGTTTCTCGGTGCTGGGTATCCTTTACCTATTAAGCACGCCCAAAAGGTATCTTGAACGGCTGGATAAGTTAAATGAGTTTCTATTGGCATTCCCTGTTCTTGGGCTGCAACTTTCATCCGTTTTAGAGAATTATGTACTCCAGCAGCTACTATAGGGTTTTCTACCAGTGTATCATTTGTTAAAACATGAATTTTTTTGTGGCGTTTCTCAATTGGCAACTCTGCAATCGCATACCAGACAAGCTGTAGGACTGCGGAACTATCTTTGCCGCCACTCCAACCGATTACAAGTGGGAGTTCATCTTGACAATAAAGCTCTTGAATTTCCTTTTTCAAAATTTCTATGTCTGCCATTAAATCGCTAATATTGCGGGGCGGAAATAGTGACATTTGTTGTAAATCATTCATTTTCTAGAACTCCGTTTTGATTTTAAAGTAAACACATTTTGGCGATGCCACTGAAGCGCATCTTTTCTCGGATAATATTGCTCTAAACTTGGCAAAAGAATCTGTTCTCCGTGAAACTATCTCATTAATCTAGGGTATGGTGAGTCCTCTTGTAGATCGCTAGCCACTATAATTTGATAACGATCGTCAACAGCAAACCATCCTCGGTCGAATGCCCAATGATGATTTTTACAGAGTGAGAGCCCATTATCTGGTCTATTATCATAAAACTCAGAGAATGGCTTGATATGTGCGCCATCTACAATACTTTGACTAAGCGAACGTGTAACTTTCAATCGACAAAAAGCACATCGGTAATCATACAAATGCACGACGGATTTACGGAAAATAGCCTCTCTAAACAAAGATTTTCGTAAATACACCTTTGGTTGTACCTCTGTATCACTAGATTCAATACTCTCTAATTCATTCCAGGTAGAATCTTGGAGAGACTGATTTATTGTTAAAACATCTTCTATCTGTTTTTGGCTTGAGGAAAACCAGGCAGATATCAGTATATCTATTAATTCTTTTTTGGCATTATAGTCTCGCAATAAATCAAATAATTCACCATCTATTTTCGCTCTTTCAACATCTCTTCTTAAAGAGTTGATGGTTTGAGGGCGTCCTCCCGTGTATTGTTCGCTAAATTCAACGTGCCAAAATTTAGGTTTCTTGTTTTTTAAATGAAAAAACGGAATAGCAAAATCAATCTCCTCAAAACTGTCAGAACTCAATACAGACCAGTATCTTTTGAAGGTGTTAACTAATTGATCGGAAACAGTAATATTGTTCTCATCAAGTAAGCCTTGTGTAATTAAATCAATTACAGACAGTAGGAGTATTGGCTGATTTAGAGCGTTACCTCCTTGTTTATTCTTGCCTACCTTAATCTGAGAAAAACAATTGCGATAGTACGCTAGATTTTTATTTTCGGACTCTTCTCCTGTAGTCATTTTCTCCTCCCGCTAGGATTAAATAAAATCGGATATGAAATTTTACACTATTGTCAACAGAGGGTTAAGCGCCACAAGGCAAAACCATAATGCAGAAACTAGACAATTTAAGCAGTGTCAGCAGACTAAAAATTAATTTTCTAGCCTAAACAGGAGATAATTATATCACTGTCCGCGTGCATCTGCGGTTAAAAAAATCATATTTCTCACCCAAATCAAATATGTCCTACAGCGACTTCAAAACCATCGACCAAGCCGTCTCAACCCTGGATCTAACCGTTGAAGACATTCCCCACTTATTCAGCCAAATTACCCCGATCGCACCTTCAGAACGCCTCAAACAAACTCTAGACGAAGCTTTAGACTTAGCCTCAAGTATCAGCACGGAAAAAGCTCGCTCGGAATTAATCCTCACTCCCATTCTACTCGAAATACGGCGCACTTTTAATAATAAAATTGGCTACTTTTCTGGCAACATATTTAACGTAGAAGAGAGCAAAGGATTAACCGGGGCTTGTGACTTTCTCCTCAGCGCATCGAGCAATCAATCATTGGTGACTGCCCCAGTTTTGACATTGGTGGAAGCAAAAGACAACGATATTAGAATAGGCTTGGGACAGTGTGCGGCTCAGATGGCAGCAGCTCAAATATTTAATGCCCGCAAAGGGCAAGAACAATCCGCAATTTATGGAGCAGTTTCAACTGGTACAAACTGGAAATTCCTAATTCTAGAAAATCAGTTGTTAAAAATTGATTTGACTGAATATTTTATTACTCAGCTAGACCAAATCTTGGGCATTCTTGCAGAACCGTTTCGACGCTATTTAAATTAAACTCACAGCTAGTTTTTAGTGTGGCACGGGCGTCCCGCCTGTGCTGCATCTGCGGTTTCCAAACCCAACCGATTTTTCAAATAATCAGTCATCCAACTAACACTCGCCCTCGATCGCGAAATCCCCCCTTTCAACAAAATCCCACCCTCCCAATCAGGATTAGAAATCGACCAATCAACCTGCCGCAAAAAGCTCAAACGTTCCTCCCAACTCTCAGGAAAAACCGATCGCAAAGCCGCCCCAACTTCTCCCAAACTCTCAAGCACAACACTGTGACAGTGTACGCAATCCCGGCGCATTTCCGCCGCCGCAACTTGCTTGTGCAGAACTAATTGCCAATCGGGAATAAAACTGCTAACTGCATTCCAATAACTAACCGCCAGTTGTATTTTTTGAGCAAGTTCTTCCTCTTTCTGTTCTTTTTTGGTGCGAGAACCGGAGGGTTTTGCCTGTTCGCTGCCGTGAATATTAGACAGCAAAGCCACGATCGCACGATCGATCGCACTCAGCGTAAACAATTTGTGCGATCGCCCGTTCAAACTCCCCCTCTCCATCTCCATCAAACACCGGAAAACCTCAACCTGCTTAACAACAGCCTTCACCACAAAAGCGCCATCGTCCCGGTGGTTGTAAAGTAGACTGAGTGACGCCTCCAAAGGAACTTGAAAACCGTTCAAATCAGCAAACATCTGCTGCGATTTTTCCAACCCAATATCGAGAAACAAAATCAGCGCCACCGTCTCATATCCCAACTGCGGATTTTCCCTCAAAGCCATCTCAAAAGCCGCCCGCCGATGCTGTCCGTCATTAATAGTAAACTTAGCATCCATCGGCACTCGCAAGCGACCGATTTTCCGTTCTTCGGCCTCATTTCCCACTGCTTCAAAAGTAATATCCGCATCAATCGAAGCAGCAATTGCCCCACAAGTATAATTTGTAGGATTCTTAACAAAATACTCAGCAATTTCGGGAATCCTAGCTTTGTTAAGCCCGCGTTTCGCCCGCATAGACGGCGGCAAATCTTCAGATTCAAAGGGAAACAATTTCGGCAAAAAACGCACCGGACACATCGACACGTAATATTCGCGGCCCGCTTGAATGCCCCGAATTACCGGCAAAATGTATTCAAAGGAAGGAGTAGACATATTTTAGAATGGGGCATGGGGCATGGGGCATGGGGCATTGGGAATGGGGCATGGGGCATTGGGAATGGGGCATGGGGCATTGGGAATGGGGCATGGGGCATGGGGCATGGGGCATGGGGCATTAATAGCTATTGACTTTTTGCAAATTTTATGGTATTACGGTGGGCTATTAGGGAATAAGTTAAGTATTTCACAATGTTTTTTTAAAAACAAGTGTTGACATAAACTTTAATATATGATATTTTTTGAAAAAATAGCCTAATTATATAAAAACCGCCAATGACTACCCACCCAGCGGATGACCTCGCTAGCAAAATATTAGAAAAAGAAAATAGCGACAGACAGGAAATCGCACTTTTATTAGATAATTATTTAGGAAAGGACGATCGCATTTTCGTACAAAAAACCCAGATGGGAAACAGCGAAGCATACATCGGTTCAGTAACCCTAGAATGGTTAGACTCTCGCGTCCGTTTCGCCTCGCAAATGCCGCTTTTCCGCCAAAAATTTGACCTCCAAACCAACAACATCGTCCGCGACGACGAAACCATTGACGAAATTATCCAGCGTCCCTTAGATTGGTCGCGCCAAGCCGCCCTAACTCAATATTTAGCAGCCCGAAAATCGCACAAATTCCCCGCAGTTTTAGTAGTCGTCAGTCCTCCGTGGGTAGACAATCCCCTAGCCGAGGAATGGGATAAAAATGGCGTAGCAACTAAATCTGCTGCTGAATTTACATCGTTTGATAAAAACGAGAACTTAGGGCTTTTGAATGTCTCTCAAAAAGTCTCAATTTTTGCCTTAGACGGCCAGCATCGGCTGATGGGAGTTCAAGGTTTAATGAGTTTGATTAAAACCGGAATCCTGCAAAGATACAACAAAAATAAAAAACCTGTCGGGGCTGCAATTACTCTCGAAGATTTAGCAGAAGAGTATCAAATCGACCCCGAAACAGTGTATAAATTAGCTCACGAAAAAATCGGGATTGAGTTTATCCCGGCGGCGGTAGCGGGGGAAACGCGACAGCAAGCACAACGGCGCGTGCGATCGATCTTTGTGCACGTTAACCTAATGGCGGTAACGCTGAGTCAGGGTCAGCTAGCATTATTGAACGAGGACAACGGATTTGCGATCGCAGCCCGAAAAATTGCCGTCACCCATCCCTTATTAAAAGAACAAGAAGACAGAAACCCCCGCGTCAATTGGGACAGCGCGACAGTCGCAGCAAAATCAACTGTCTTAACCACATTGCAAGCGCTGCAAGATATGTCTGAACGGTATTTAGAATACAAATTCCCTCATTGGAAGCCGGAACGAAAAGGTTTAATTCCCATGCGTCCCGAAGATGAAGAACTAAAAGAGGGAATTGAAGAGTTTAAAAAATTGTTCGATCATTTAGCAACTTTACCCAGCTATCAAAGAATTGAAAGCGGCGAAGAAACCGCCGAATTGCGCCGATTTAGTTTTGAAAAGCCAGGGGGTGAGGGAAATCTTTTGTTCCGTCCAGTCGGTCAAGTTGCTTTAGCTAATGCTTTGGGAATTCTAGTATTTAGAAAGAAACTTTCCCTGAAATCTATTTTCGACAAACTCCGCAGATTCGATGTCGATGAAGGATTTAGCCGCATGGACAATCCTGAGTCTGCGTGGTACGGGATTTTGTACGATCCGAACAAAAAGCGAATGCTAGTTTCTGGAAAGGATTTAGCGGCGAAGTTAATGGTCTATTTGGTCGCGGGAATTGAGGACGATATGGATCGGGCTCATTTGCGGCAAGCGGTTGCCCAAGCGAGGACTTTTGAGGATAAAGCTGTTAGTTTTAATGGCCGATTTGTGCAGCCGCAAGAAGTAGGATTGCCGCCGGTGCTGAGTTGATTTGGTCACCGCTTCGGAACTACAGGCGGGACGCCCGTGCCACGATGCACGCAGATGTTTTTTCACGATCGGCGATCGACTGCACATAGCTGCGCCAATTTATTGTTTTTCTCGTACTCTAGATTTGCGATCGCACTCTGACAAAGTTAATCGAGTCAGTGGACTAGAAACTGCACTGACTCGATCGCTCCTTTCGCCCATTCAAGATATGCGATCGCACGGCGTTGCAAAGTTGATTTGCTCAAGGTCATGTCACCGACTGGTTGATGCCGGCGATCGCACTACCTCAGCTTGACTTTAGGGATGATTCGTCAAAATCAAAAATTCGGATGCTGGAATCGGTTGGATTTCGACATAGGCAGTCCCATCTTGTCGCTGCACTGACACCGCCCGGCCCACCTGATGAGGACCCGTGTAACCCGGATTCCCTACTTGGGCCGTATTCAGAATTACTGTCATTGAACTCCCGATCGGGTTGAGATAGGCATCCACTAACACTCTCGCTCCTCGATTATCCGTTCCATGACTGTTTAGCACGCAAACCGCTTCTTCATCGTCTAAAACCCGTGACCAACCAATAATTTCTCCACTGAGTCCGCGATCGCCAAAGGGCAAGTTCAAGAAGGGAATCGCGGTTGGCCGCAAATACTGTCGTCCTAACCGCAGCACAGGGAACTTTTTGCGGAGTGCCACCATTGCCGCAATCCGAACATAGGCAGGGTGATTCGGATCGAAACAGTGAGCACCCGCTGTCCCAAACGGCCCAAAGCCGGGTAAGTTTTGATCGAAGGCTTGCAGTCCTGCTACTCCCGATTGCCGGGGATGCGAGGGGCCAAACATTGCTTCCCGCAAATAGCGATCGGATTTTTTCCAGTCGGGCAACCACTTGCGTTCAGATGGTTCTGGCCCCGCCAATGCCTGCTCGGTTCCCGCGTAAATGCAGGGAATCCCCAACGTGAACAGTTGCAATGCCACTCCCGCAATCACCTGATGATCCGATGCAGCTTCGCTGGAAAAGCGGATTTTTTCACCGAAGACATGATCGTGATCGTCCAAAATTGAAACATGACGCCGCCCGAGATTCCGGTGCGACCCCATTACAGCGTTCCCTGGCTCAAACCCGTTAAAGTAGGCTCTTGGGTCCATCAGCCCTTTGGCAACCTGGTTAAGATTTCCCCGCATCTCGCCGATATCCAACGCAGCATTTAAGTTTTGCCCTACTACATCCAGATAACGGTCTTCGTTATAGTCTCCGCCTGCGACTTCTCCTACCAAAAAGAAGTCACTCTTACCCAGATTGGCCGCAAACTCCTTAATCGCCCCGCAGAAATTTCGGGCTTGCTCGTAGGTAACGTGCTTGAGCGTATCAATCCGAAAGCCATCGCAGTCTGTCAGTGCAATCCAATATTTATAACATCGGGCTAAGTTATCTAAGAGATGGGGATAGTCCAACTGAAAATCTCGCAGCGTAATGAAATCCGAACGCCGGAATTCGGCATTGGGATCATCGAGATCCCCCCGCCCTAAATCGCCCTTTCCGGCACGAGTATAGCAATCTGGTTCCTGGAGTTCGATCGGCCAAACTCCTTCCGCGTCCGTTTGAGGTTGCCCCGCAATGGGTTGTCCACGATCGCCTACCCACGACCCAAACTGATACCAACCAGGTGTATAGGGTGGTTCCCATTCTCCCCCAGGGGTACCAGGAGCATAAAACCAGTTAGATCCTGAATGGTTAAAAATGATATCCAGGATAATGCGTAGCCCCTTTTCGTGCGCTTGGGCGACCAAACTGAGCAAATCTTGGCGAGTCCCAAAGCGAGGATCGACTTCTAGAAAATCTTGAATGCCGTAACCGTGATAGCTATCCAAGTGACCCCGTTGCTGAAAGATTGGCCCTACCCAGATTGTCGTCACGCCTAGTTGCTTGAGATAATCCAGTTTTGACTCTAATCCTTTGAGCGTCCCGCCCTGCCAGCGATCGCCTCCGGATTCTGCCCACTTGTCAAATTGCCAAGACTGTCCATTTGGCAGATTAGGTCGGGCCTGATTGAGTTGCTGCCGATTAAGTAGAGGGCGTGTGTCTTCCTGACCATCGCTAAAGCGATCGGGTAAGAGAAAATAGAGGACTTCATTTCTCCAATCGGCAGAGGATGGAAAGTAACTCTCACGTCGGGGTAAAAAAAAGTCTTTTAAACTATCTGGGCGCTTCTTGGTGAGATTCTGATCCGCAAATGTCATAGGAATTTCCTCAAGATTGATGAATGCTATTGCGGGCGTGAAACTTCTCTATTTTCCAACGAAGACTACTTTGTCATCCAGTCCCCGTTGGCGGGCGGTCGCCTCCTGGCAAAGTCGATCGGCTCAATGTCATTGAGCCTCCTGTGTGGTTCTGGCGATCGTGTTTTGTCCTCCAAAGAAGCGATCGCCCCATCTTACACGATAGGTTGAAGCTTTATAATAACGTTGCTATAAAATAATGGGTCATCCGTTCTTTTTCTTTATTGCTGAGGTCTGTGCGAATCAGAGTTAAGGCTTGTTTTTCAGTTTCATTCAGCTTCTTGACACCCGCTTCGTAGCGATCGAGCGATTCTTTTTCAATGGTCAGAGCATAGCCCCTTGACTGTCTGCCCATTTCTGACACTCTCAATTCAATGTAGTCTGACATCCTCGCAGCTTCTACTGCTTGCAATGCTTCCTCCAAGTTCTTACGAACTGTTTGCGATGTACTATAGACACCGAGCGCTAGTCCTGCAATTAATGCGAATGGCCCGCTCGTAGCCAAGTAGCATTCTGCCTCTGAGTTGAAAGTTGTTCAACATAGATAGATTTGAGCCAAAATTTGACTTCAATCAATAGCTACACTTCGGTAGGAAACGATCGATGGCGGGTGACGCCATCGATCGTTTCCTACTCAACTTCTTCATCTAAACCTCCCAGGAAACCCGCGCTTTGTTTCACTGCGTAGGGGGTCTTCTGCGAGTAGGGGTCTATAATACTCGTTACCAAATTCTGCACTGGTAGATTTAAATTATACCATTATGTACTGTGGGTATTACCCTGATTAGTGGAGTTTTCCGAGAGCGGGCGATCGATCTTAAGTTTGGTTGATGCTGTTGCTTATACCGCTTCATTTTAACAAAATTAATTCTGCTGCTACAGGCAAATGATCGGACTCGGTTGCCTCAAACACCGAACTCGATTTAGCACCCCAATGCTTTGAATACCAAATATAATCAATCCGGAAAACCGGATAATTTAATCTCCAATTCGACCTTTTTACCAAGAATTTAAGTTCCCAACCGTGAGGCCAGGTAAAACCAAACCCCCATCCCGATTTTCGGAAAGCATCTTGCATGACTTTCTGCACCCTGTCATAGTCTTGAGTTTCGTCTGTCATATTAAAATCGCCCGCGACAATTACTGGCAGAGTTTCTCGCTCAACTCGCTGCACTAAGTCTTGAATTTCAGGCGATCGTTTGTCATATTTGTAAACGGGAATTTTGAGAAAACGCAATTTTTTAGATATCTTCAACCATGGCCCGGTAGCTTGCATATTGTAAATCACTACTTCTTGTCCGTTAAATTTAATAATTGCCCGCTGCTGCGTTTCTGGATGGCTGGCTAAGTGCAGTATTTCGCTAGATACAATCGGATATTTACTGAGAATCCCTACAGGGGGAGTGCCAATTTGATAGGGGTAGTCTGCTTTTAACCAGGTGAAAGCTCTTTCGGTATGTTTCCTAACGATTTCTTGTAAAAAGATAATATCGGGTTTTTGCTGCTGAATCAGTTTAAATAAAGTAGGTGACTGAGTTTTATGCCAACTGAGGTTATGGGATAAAACTTTGATGCTGGGCTGCGAGTCTGTGATGTTAATGCGTGCGGGAGAAAAGTATTTGACGTGCAGCCAACTTATTAGGAGAAGGCAGGCGATCGCAGAAATAATAGTGAACCATCTTTTTTTGATAATTAACAATCCGATGATGGGAAGCAGGAAAGTAGGGAAGAAAATTAAGGGGATAAAAGTGCTAATTAAGGCAATAATTCCTATTCGATCCCAAAAGATTAGTTTGAGAAGGAAATAGCAGATAATAAATGCTGAGTAACTGTAAGCAAGAAATTTTGCAGATTCCTTTAAGCATCTCTTGATTATATCTTTTGGGATGTGCTTCATTTGGAATCTATTAAAATAAAAATTTGCTTAAATCGAATTCTTCATTTGACCGATGTTGGTTGTCTCTTTCAGAAATCAAAACCAACAACAGGCGATCGGTATAATCCGCCGCGCCCCGCAACTCTTCGCGCAAAATTTCCAGTCCGCCATTAGCATATTCTTCAAAAATTTGCAAGCGTTCTGCTTCCAATTGTTCGTCGAGATGGGAGAGAATTTGAGGATTTTTGGTTTCGGCGATCGCAATTAATTTAATCGCCATATCGTAACCCCTCGATACAAAAATATCAACATCTATCGCACCCGGTTCTCGTTTAGAAATTTCCCCCAAAGGCGATCGTTTTTTTCGCTGTTTTCCCAAGGATGCGGCGAAAGCGATGACATCGGCGTAAGTCTGAAATGGCGCGGAGTTGTTATCCGATAAAGTTAAGGATTTGACTAACTCCGCTTTATCTTTAGCAATTCTAATTTTGTTAGCAGCCATTGGGATTAATATGTAATTTTTAACTGAGTAATTTGATTGATAGAGTAACCGCAGATTAGAGGCAGATAAACACAGATTAACGCAGATAATTTTCAGAATGTCCGCAACAACATAATTTTTTGTGCAAAACCTCCTCTTGCTTCCCGCCGCTTCATTTGTTCCGCCAAAAGTCGATCGCCCGAAATGCCAAAACTCGCCATCACCGCATCTATTACCTCATACAAATCCGCCAATTCCGCCACCAAATCTTGCTCGTGGGCGGAGGCCGCTTCCCCCGCTTCTTCAATCAATTTCTGCCGCAAAGCTTGACGGTATTCTGCATCCGACAAAATTACAACCTCGCATTCATTCCCACTTTGGCGAATAATTTCAGGAATGCGATCGCGCACCAACTTATGATACTCTTTTTCCACGTCAAACTCCCTTCAACCTTGACTAAAAGTTTGAATCAACCAGCGATTAATTTCCCCATCATCTTCTGTTTGACTCCGGTTCAAAGCTTCCTCAATTAACGCTATTTCTAAGCCAGGTAAAACCAGTGAATTTTGAATTGTCCCACTCCCTCCCGCACTAATAGCAAAGGCAAATACTGCATTCGTATTTGCATTAGCTGCCCAATATTCTTGGACTTCCGAATGTTCGTAAATTAAACGCTTTACTCCCAAATCATCTGCACTAGAAGATGCTCCTATTTCCACCACTAAAGCTGGAGGTGCAAACCCATTCAAATTAATGGGCGTATTCGTGCGAGGAGGTAATTCAAAATCTGCACCTATATAATAAGACAAATCAGGTTGAAATTCCCGAATACCTGTTTTGCGAAAAATGGCATTAATTAACTCCACTATTCGGATATTTCTACAAGCAGTATAAAAATTTACAACTCTCGAAACTACTGAATTATGACGACTGTGCAATGGCCCTACTGGTGACATTTCTACCCTCATGTGTTCTTGATAGTAATAAAAATTGCCCTTTTCCCATGCTGAATCCTCAGCAAAATTCAGAAATTCTTCCCACGTCGCTTTCACCCAAATATCCGTTTCCAAAACCTGCGTAATTGCCGAATTAGAAGTCATAATCCACCTCTACAATTTCTGTATATTCAAATTCCACGTCAAACTCCATTCAACCTTGACTAAAAGTTTGAATCAACCAGCGATTAATTTCCCCATCATCTTGCGTTTGACTCCGATTCAAAGCTTCCTCAACTAAGGCGATTTCCAGCCCCGGTAAAACCCGCGACTCTTGAATTCTCCCGCTACCTCCGCCATTAATCGCAAACGCAAAAACCTCCCGCGTGTTTGCACGTTCAACCCAATATTCACTAATTCCTGCATTTTCGTAAAGCAACCGCTTACTGCCTAAATCATCGTTAAAAGAAGATGCACCAATTTCTATTACCAAATTAGGCGGATCGTATTCATCCAAATCAACAGGTGAATTGCTGTCATTAGGAGGAACTCTCAAATCTGAACCGATGTAGTAAGCTAAATCAGGTTGAAACTCGCGAATACCTGCTTTCCTAAAACTGGCATTAGCAAATTGAACTACTCGGATATTTCTCAATGTAGCAAACAGAATAACTACATACGGGATGATTGAATTATGACGCGCGTGCAATGGCCCTACTGGTGACATTTCTACCCTCATGTTTCCTTGATAGTAATAAAACTTGCCCTTTTCCCATGCTGAATCCTCAGCAAAATTCAGAAACTCTTCCCACGTCGCCTTCACCCAAATATCCGTTTCCAAAACCTGCGTAATTGCCGAATTAGAAGCCATAATCCACCTCTACAATTTCTGTATATTCAAATTCATTCGGACTGCGCCTAACTAAAGGATAGCGCGTCCCGCCCAGTTCGATCGCATCTTCTTCACAATCAGCTTTCGGAGAATTGTATACCAGCACGTATTCCCTACCGGTGCAACTTTCCATTTCTTGAGCAACTTCTCCGCGCCACTGAGTTTTCGTTACCAAAACTACCAATTGATTCGCCAACTTTGGCAGCTTATTCGCGATTTGCTTGCGATAAATCTCGTCCAAACTCCCAAAGGGAGAATCCATCACAATTGGAAACGTACTGCTATCCGGGCCCATCAAAGTATTCTTTTGACTCCACTCACGCACACCCTCAATAATTCCGCCGATAAACGATAAACTGAGAATTTGATTTTCTCCTGTAGAAGCGGCAACCAAAGATTCTTTACCCGACGTATTTTCTACTAGCGTTAGTTCGTATTTATCGCTCAACTTAGGGATATAAGGAGTAAAAGAAATTTGACTGAAAATATCTTGCACCCGCTTTTCCAACTGAGAACAAAACTGTTTTTCTAAGCGCGATCGCACTTCAGTTAGGCGATCGATCGCATCCTGAGTCGCAGCAATCCGGCGCTGAGCTAATACTTGCCTTTGCTCGTTCAGTTGCTGCTTGTCGATTTGCTTGTCCAGATTCGCGATCGACGCATTCAAACTCTCAATCTGCTGCTGATTAGAGCCTGTTTCCCGGTGCAAATCGCCAATTTTTGCCTCAATTTCATCCAAGCGCTTTTGCAAGCGGCTGACATCGCCGTCAGGAAAATTTCGCAGCTTGTTGTGAATATCGTCTAGCTGATTTTCCACCCGAGAAAGTTCGGTTCTGTCACGGCTGATATTGCCTTGCTGTCGGTCAATTTCCTCCCAAAAATCAGCCACTTGCCTGTCAATTTCATTTACCCGATCGCTAATCCGAATAGTTGTTTCTTCCACATCGCCAACACCTGCCTTATCCATCCAACCGCTAACCTGTTGGTGAGATTCAGAACCCTCCACTAATTCCGCACCGCAGATACACCGCTGCTGCGCTAATAACTCTTCCAAAAACGGTCGCTGAATCCCCGAAAGCAACTCGCCTTTTTCTCGTAAACCCCCGACAATCACTTCAAATTCAGCCGCCGCATCTGACAGAAATACCGCGTAACCGCGCATAGATATTGAGCGTTTTAGAGCATCTGTAGCTTGTGAAATTTGTTGCTTAAATAAATGGCGCTGCTTTTCCAATTCGTCTCGCAAATTTTGCAATTCGGCGGCACCGCCCAGTAGCAGCAAATCACCGTTAACTGCTTTTCTTAACTCGCCTTGATGAATCAATTCTTGCTCAAGTTCTAATTTTGTTTGCGAAAATTGTTCTGCCTCTTTTTGAGATTTTTGCTTCTCTTTCAAAAGTTTTTTAATTTCGGAACTGCCAATCATTCTTAAATCTGTTTCTAGAGACTTTCTGGCATCTCCCAAATGTCTAATCGAGCGATTCAGCACCTCTACTCCCAGCAATTCCTTAGTAGCTTCAGCAATTTCTGCTTTCTTATCGTGGCGGACAATTTGCTCGATTCGCTCCCCGTCAAAAAAGAAATATTGATGCAAACTTTCCGGCAAAATTCGTCCGATAATATCATCAGGATGCTGGGGCGGTAGCATCCAGCGGCCGTCATCTTTTGCTACCTGCATAAACAATTCGCCTTTGCTGTGTTCGACACTATTTTGACTTTTGTAAGCATGGCAACTGCGCCTTACTTGGTAGCGCTTGCTGTCGTGTTCAAACACGATTTCCACCCAACAAGGTACTCGTTTGCCCAGTTTTGCTTCCGCAATAGCGCGTTTATTTACTGATTGTTCTTCCGTAAAACCCGCGCTCAGATTTCCGTAAAGTCCCCAAGTAAAGGCATTCATCAAAGCTGTTTTTCCAGCACCGTTATTGCCGTGAATCACTGTAATGTTTTGCGCGCCCCAGGCTAGCTTAATTTCGGGTGTTTGGCCGAAAAACTGCCGGAAATTGCACAGACTAATTGAAATCAGCTTCATACAATTGCTTCCTTAATAACTTTCAAAATGTCATCGCTAATATAGCGGGGAGCCCTCATGTACAGTTTATCTTTTTCAATTTCTAATACCCGTTCGATAATTTGTCTGACTTCGGGCGGCGCGCTAGTAATTGGTTCCTGTACGTCGCTCAATTCCTGATGAGTTTGATAAGAAGAACGATTTTCTGCTAAAATACTTGTCGGTACGGCTGCGATCGCACTATCTTCATATCTAAATGCCATAATCAAATTTTCATTCAGATTTTCAGTCATATTTTTTTGCAAAGATTAAAATATACAGGGCCTAGGCTCATGGGCGAGAAACCCAGTTTCTACGAGTTTTGCGAACAGTCACGAGAAATCTACAAAGAAACCTGGTTTCTGAAGTCTGGGTGCGATCGCGAACTAAACTAGCAACTAAAACTGCGATCAAATAATTCTATATTCTCAAACATAAACCGAACCTTAATAAATGTCAAATGTCTAATAGTCCGTAACGCCTCTGAAGTTGCAGCAATTTCACTCTAGCTTCCCCAGCATTGTCGGCTAAATCGGCAAATTCCAAGAACCGCTTCAACTCTTTTCGCAGCAAATTGCGCTCGACTTCTAAGGTTTCCCTGCCCAAATCTGGAGGCAAAACTATCATGTCAAATAAAGTTGCCCTTTCCTTCCCCGGATGCGGCCGCAAAATCCGTCCTCGGCGCTGAATAAACTGGCGCGGATTGCTGCTGCTTGCTAAAATTACAGCATTGCGAATTGCTGGAATATCAACGCCTTCATCCAAACACCGAATCGCTACCAAACCTTGCAATTCTCCACTCTCAAATTGCTGGCGCAAGCGTTCTCTTTCTGCTAAAGGAGTCGCCGCCGTATAAGTGTTAACTCGGTAGCCTAATTCGGAACCCAATAACTTCGCGGTTTCTGTTAGTTGGCGGTGGTTATTTCGGCGCGCACCTCCTTCGATCGCACCGTCGCCGCAGTAAAATAAAGTGTGGGCTGTGTCGAGACGGTGAATCATTAGTTCTCGCAAAGCTGTTAATTTATTAGCCGCCGCTCCAATTAACCTAGCTCGCTGCATTAATAAAGTCGTTAAAGCATCATTTTCTTCTACTTTTTCATCGCCCCAAAGCGCCCAGCCAATCTTTTGAGTTAAGCGGGAATATTTGCGGGTTTCGGATTCGGTCAATTCTACTAAAATTGGATAGTATAAATAATGTACTAATGCTTTTTGGCGGATGGCGTCGGCTAAGGTAAGTTCTGGCTGCAAAACAGGACCGAAATAATCTAAAATAGCTTCGGTTCCTTGTTCGTCGAAATGCCTTTCTGGGGTGGCGGAAAGGGCAAGTCGCAGTCCAATATTGCGAGGCAAACTTTCTCCTAAACGGGGCGCGCCTAAATTGTGAACTTCGTCTCCAATAATCAGGGTTTTTTCTGGGAAATAGCGCAGTTGCGATTGCAAACTATCTCCCATTAAGGTAGCATTAGTAGTGATGATTGTAAGAAATGCCCGTGAAGCGCAGCTATCCCGTAGGGAATCGCCAGATCGCACTTCATACAAACCCGCAGCCAGCTTATTTTGCCAACTGCGGGCGCTATCAAAAGCCAAAATAGGTTTTAAACCAAATTTCTCCGATTCGCGCGCCCACTGATTCACCAGGTGGCAGTAAGGGCAAATTACGAGCAGGACTTGCAGGTTAATTTTATTGTATAATTCAGTGGCGATCGCCAGCGCAGTAATCGTCTTGCCGCTACCCGTCGCCATCTTCAGCGTACCGCGTCCCTGATTCGCAAACCAATTAGCAACCGCCACTCGCTGATACTGTCGCAATTGCAGCGATGGCGGCATTTTCGGAAATCCAAATTGCGAATTATTAGCCGTTGAGCGATTCACCTTTAAATGCCGTTAGATGCAATATTCCCTATACTCAACTGTAACTCACGGGCGATCGAAACTTAACAGCCCAAACAAATCATCCGCCGACATTTGCAAATCCGACAGCACATCGATCACAGGTAAAATATCCTGATTCTCCTTCGCCTCTGGTTGCTGCTGCGGTTTAAAAACAAGAACTAATTTTTCTTCCGGGTCAATCAACCAACCCAGTTTAGCATTGTGATTTAAGCAAAACAAAATATTATTAATGACCCGAGTTGGATTTTGATCCGGCGATAAAATCTCAATTGTCCAATCCGGCACAATTTCAAACCTGTTTTCTACTTCTCCCTTAGCATTGAGAGGAATGCGCGACCACTCAAACACTGCTATATCTGGAACAAGAGAACGTCCCCCAAAAGTGCAGCGCAATTCTGGAAAAGCATAAGCTAACTTCTGCGGTTTGCCAACTCGATTAATAACAGATGGAAACTCGAATTGTAACGTACTGTGTTTTCCTTGCGGCATATCTTTTTGATAAATTTGACCGTCAACATACTCGCTAGCCGGCTTAGTCTCTGGCAATAGCAGAAACTCTTCCAGAGAAATCTTTGACGGAGACTGAATTGACGTTACCATAAGCCATTAACCCCTCAACAACTTAACTGCCGTCTTAAAAATTCATATCGCTGTCAGTTTCCCAATCCGCACAACTCTCCGATTCCACACCGGTAGGGTGCATCGCACAAACCAACAAATTTCCCCCGTAAACTTGACCGTGATAGTTGCGACAACCGCGACAAGCCGGCTGCTGCGTCGGCGAAGGGTCTACATAAGTCACCATCGACAAATCTATCTCATCAAATTGCGGGTCGAAGTCGCGGCAAATTTCAATTATCGGTTCGATAAATTCATTAAATAAACCGTCAAATTCATTGAAATAACCGTCAATGTCATTAATCAGATTATTTTGTACTTGTTCTGTAAACTCTTCCGACATTTTTGCCAAAACGTCCAGCATTTCGACAAACTCTTCGCCCATTTCGCTGAAAAAATGCTCTACTTCAGAAACAGCATTTTCCATTACTCCAAAAAAATCTTTAGACCAATCTTCCATGAATTTGAGAGCTTGCTATTACAAAATATTTTACAGACAGGTGCAGCCAGCCTCATGCGAAGCGATCGCACCTACTTTCAATTCTATTACCTATTGCCTGATATCCGTCCACATCTGACAGGGGAGATATTCAAAAAGGGAACTCAAGAGTATAATCCTGAGTTCCCTTCCTGCTTTGCTGAGCGAGCTTTTTTTTGCTTAATCCCGCTTTAGCCGCCGCAATTCCTCTTGTAAATTCTGCACCTGTTCGCGGAGCTTGTCTACTCCACCTGTCTCTTTAACATCTTTTGCCGAAACATCTTCTTCCTCAGAAATAATTTCAATCCGCCGAGGTTCAGCCGATTTTGGCTCCCGGGCCGATTCTACGGGAGGCTGCTGCTGAGCCTGTTGCACCATATCATCAACAAAGCGGCGAGCTTCTTCCGTTGACATCTCGCCCCGCTTCACCAATTCGTCTGCCAGCTTTTGGGCTTCAGTGCGTAATTCAGTTAACTTGCTGCCAGCTTTTTCACCAGCGTAGGAAGCTAGCCCGACACCAAGGTAAACTGCTTTTTGTAAAATATCTCCGAAACCAGGCATAGGAGCTACACCTCATAAAACTGGGTGAACCGGAGACCACGCCTATTACAAGCATCCCGTGTTGCTGCTACCTTCCGGTCCTGACAAGATTTGGGCGTTGGAATCGCGTGGATCCAGTTCATTTACCAGTATAACACAGTTATTTATTCTTCAACCACACACCAGTGATAAATTTCATAAATAACGCAACCGTTCTTCACCAGGGGGTCTTCAGCGACGATCGCCTTCGCCTCATCCATCGAACCCGCCTCAAACATCAACATACCGCCGCCGCGCCGCGCCCAGTAGCCAGTTTTCGCTCGGTGTCCTTTAGAAATCAACTCTCGGACATAAGCTCTGTGAGCTGGCACGTATTGGTCAAATACAGGCTTTTCGACAATTCCTTGCTCAATTTTGACAAACCAAGGCATTTTTATTTGGGATTTTAGATTTTATATTTTAGATTGGGAATGGGTGATCGGCAATGGGATCTAGGGCAAATGCTCTATATTCCATTTTGCACCATCCTTTCTTAACTGCGATGTTATCCGATGAACCAGTCAAAACAGCGATTTTTTATTGCCCTAGTGCCGCCTCCCGATATTGAACAGCACATTACTGAGATTCAACAGTATTTTGCGGAACATTACAACAGCCGCGGTGCTTTGAATTCGCCGCCGCACATCACGCTGCAACCTCCTTTTCACTCGTTAGCGGAGGATGTTCCCAAATTAGAGGAAAGTTTGAACCAGTTTTCTGTAAACCGGCGGCCCATTCCCGTTACTCTATCCGGTTTTGCTGCTTTCGCGCCCCGCGTCATTTACGCTAATGTTGTCAAATCACCCGAATTGCTGGAGATTCACAAAGATTTGATGAGTTATATCGAGGCAACTTTGGGAATAGTCGATCGAGTTTCTCAGACTCGCGCATTTGTACCGCACATGACAGTGGCTTTTCGCGATTTAACTAAGGAGAATTTTCAAACGGCTTGGTTAGAATTTACAGGGCGATCGCTCAACTTTGAGTTTACCGCTTCGGCGTTAACTTTACTGCTTCACGACGGCAGCCGGTGGAACATCAGCAACCAATTCCCGCTTTCCGCCTAAACCCTCTCCCTTCTCTTTCTTCGTGTCCTTAGCGTCTTCGCGGTTCGTTTTCCCAAAAAAATCTTATTAGCAAATCCTGATAAATATCATTCCCTCACTACAAACCTGTTTAAAATTAAAGCCATTCACAACTTACCGATTAACCTTATTCGGAGTTGCAAGTGCCACAGTTCCGTAAACCGAAATTCCCGACTCTTCTAATATTTTAATTGCCGACTTAACCGTAGTACCGCTAGTGTAAATATCATCAACTAACAGCACGCCAGCGCGCGGGCGCCGGCGACGAAAATCTTTCCCCAAACTTAAAGCATTTTTCATTTCCGCTTGCCGCTGCTGTGGCGTCAGATCGAATAAAGCCTGAGTATTTTTCACCCGCTCCAAACCGTGCCGCTGCAAAGGCAAACCAGTCAGCTCGCAAAAACTTTCAGCCAAAAGTTCCGCCTGGTTAAAACCGCGCTCCTTGAGCTTTTCTTGATGCAGGGGAATCGGTACAACTGTTAAATTTTCTATAGCTAATTCGGGAAAACTCAGCCAAGCTTCTGCCAGCCAGCCGCCTAGAGGTTTAGCTAATTGCGGATTGCCGTCATATTTCAAAGCTGCGATCGCCCGTTTGAGAGCCCCGCGGTACTCACCCCATACAAAAACACGCTGCTCTGAATGCCAAAATCGGCCGGGATCGGTTAACTGACATCGCTGAAGTTGCTTGTGACAGTAGGGACAAAACTCTCCGGCGGCCGGTCGCTGACAAAGAGGACAGTTAGACTTAAGAAATAGATTGAGAAAAGATTTGACTAATCCCGTCCATTTTCGCTGGTTCATCCTAAAATTGGGGTAAGTGATTAATGGGAAAAACTATCAAATTCAATCTGTTTCCACGGACAGGCTCGCAGCGTGAAAAACCTCTACTGGTTAGACAAAATTCAACATTCAGACCGAGATGCAGTGGGAGAAAAAGCATTTTACTTGAGCTGTTTGCTCCAGAAAAAGCATCCGGTTGTACCGGGTTTTGTCGTGCCGGCTACAACATTCTGGCAGTTTTTAGAGTCGATCGACTGCCTAGAACCGCTGTTTGCTGACTGGCCACACTCTTCCCTGCACTTGAATGTCGATGAACCCAGACAACTGCAATCGATCGCCCGCAGCATCCGCCACCAAATCCTCGCCGGCAAACTGCCAGATTCACTGCTCTCCACCCTAGAGTCTGCTGTTTCTCAACTCAACTCAAACTCCAAAGCCTTAATTTTTCGCCCTGCCCTGGCTTCCTGGAACCCGAAAACAACCGGAATCCTGGAAGCTCACGCAGTACGGGCAGAACCAGAAGCCATTGGGACCGGACTCAAACAAGCTTGGGCAGAACTGTTCAGAGCCCGAAGTCTATTTTACTGGCAGCGGTGCGGCCTGCTGGTACAGCAAATCAATCCCGCAGTTTTGGTGCAGCCACTTCAAGGCGCGATGGCTGCGGGCGAGGTGAAAACTAACGCGGGTGCAGCGTGGGAAATCCAAGCCACCTGCGGTTTGGGAATGTCCCTCGCTAGGGGAGAAACCATCCCCGATTACTATCAAGTGCAGCCGGAAACAGGCGCGGTTAAATTCCAGCGGCTCGGTTACAAAACATTAGCGTACAATCTCAAAGCTGGTGAGGAAGAACCGACAAAAAAACTGCCGACTGACAATTGGGCTGCTTTCCCAATCCCCGAGCCTGCATTTCTAATTCCTGATTTTGCTGACAGTTGCGTGGAAGTTTTAGCGCTGGGAGAAGAAGCACAAACTGAATACGTTTTAGAGGAATCGCAACTCGAAAAAATCATTGAATTGAGCAAAAAAGCGATCGCAGAATTTGACTCGGATTTAATTTTGGAGTGGACGCTAAACCAGACAGCAAACAGCAGCGAACCGCAGTTTTATTTCACTCAAGTTCGTCTTGTGAAAGGGGAAAAAGTCGCGCCGGTAGAGGTAAATCCGATCGCCCTCCCGCACCCAAACTCGATCGCGCCAGCCAGAACTCCTGCGATACTCAGAGGTTTGGCAGCAGCATCAGGAAAAGCCGAAGCAATTGCCCAAGTTATGACTAATTCTCACCCAGAAAACGCGGAATTCTTAGCCGGAGGCATTTTGGTAGCCCGGGCAATCGATCCGAATTGGCTGCCTTGGCTGAAAGTTGCTGCTGGGGTGGTTGCGGAACAAGGAGGCATGACAGGCCACGGCGCCATTTTAGCGAGAGAATTGGGGATTCCCGCCGTTGTGGGAGTGGTCGGGGCCACTCGGGCGATCGCCTCGGGCGATTCCGTGTTGGTAGACGGCGATAGCGGAGAAGTTTTTGCCCTCGCCCAACAGGATGCGATCGAGATAGCAGACAGCCGCCGACTTCTGGACAGAGCAACAAATGCAGATACATACAGTACAGCAGCCAAAATGTCAATAGCCAAGCACCAATCTTCAACCTCAGATCGATCGTCCAATTCCGGGCATAAATCTCGACAATCTGAGTCTGCCGAATATGTTTGGGGCCCACCAACGGCGACTCAACTGCTAGTTAATGTCAGCCAAACAAGTTCGATCGACCGCCTCAAAAATCTGCCAATAGACGGCATCGGATTGCTGCGATCGGAATTAATGGCATTGGAAGCTTTGGACTGTCAAAACCCCAAACTTTGGTTGCAAAACGGGCGCAAATCGGAATTTGTCGATCGCATGGCGGATTGCCTCAGTTTATTTGCTGCTGCCGTTTCGCCGCGGCCGATATTTTATCGATCTCTCGATTTGCGCGAGTCAGGCGCCCACGGCAGTTTCAGTTATACCTTTGAACCGGAGTTATTTGATTGGGAACTGTGCGTACTTCAAAAACTCTGCGAGTCTGGCCATACAAATGTTAATTTAATTTTGCCTTTCGTGCGCTCGGTTGAGGAGTTTATCTACTGCCGCCAGCGCTTAGAAACTATTTGGAAAAACCGCTCATCCGAATTTCAAATGTGGATTATGGCGGAAGTTCCTTCAGTGTTATTTCTATTGCCAGATTACGTAAAAGCAGGAGTTCAAGGAATTTCCATCGGCACCAACGATTTAACCCAATTGCTGTTAGGCATTCACCGCAACTCCGAACAGGTAGCAGGTGCTTTCAACGGGCGCGATCGAGCACTGATGAGGGCGATCGAACAATTAATCCTTCAGGCCCGGGCCGCCGGTATTCCTTGCTCGATCTGCGGCGACGCTCCAGCTTTGTATCCCGATACAGTTGAATCCTTCGTGCGGTGGGGGATTTCGTCTATTTCGGTCAATGCCGATGCTGTAGAACAAACTTGCAGGGCGATCGTCCGCGCCGAACAGCGCCTGCTTCTAGAAGTCGCTCGATCGATAATTAACAATTAACCAGTCCCCGACGCACTTTACCTCAGAAATCCCGTTTCTACTCTAAATCATAGCTTTGGCAAGCAGCCACCCGCTCAGAAACCGGGTTTCTAGACAACCCGTGCGTCCAGGACTATTAACAACTACAGAAACCAGGTTTTAAATTAGATATAGCAACCGCCCAGACGGTGAGGACATTTTTAATTGGTGAAACCCTTGCTTTTATTGCTTCTGCCTTCTTCCTTCTTCCATCGGACTGACATCCGTTACATCCGTTACATCCGTCGAGCGAATCCGTTGCCGAACTTCTTACTTCTTTTTCCTTCCGCTATCACAATATCTGATTTTAAAGCTAGGATAGAAATATAACCAACACTTGACCTGGAGGTACAAACAGTGAAATCAAAAATTATTGCAACCGTAGCAATACTTGCCGCCCTGGGCTTTCTTCATCCCCATCCAGCATTATCTCAACCTGCAACTGACGGTGGCACAAAACCCGGATTCTGGCAACCTCAAGCGCAGGTTGACAATACTCGCAACATTACCCTCAGACTGTTAAATGAAACTGGATTAAACCTAGAATACGGTCAATCAGGTGCCAGCTTGTCATCCTTGCCCGTCGGAGCCAGCAAAAACATCATTGTTCGCATCAGCAATCGCACCGGTGACATTGCCAATATTCCGATTAATGCCACCGGAGGAACCGCAACTTTGAAATACGACTATAACGTTGACTCGCAGACAAACATTGTGACGATTCGCATCACCAGATCAGACCCCCGCACTAGGCAAGACCGATCAGTTTATATTGATGAAAAAGGGCGAGTTTACTCTTTCTAAGACTAACGCTCATCAACCCGGTTTCTCATGATAAATTTTGCTTTTAGCAGCGAGGTATCGCGGCAGAAATCGGGTTTCTAGACTAGCGTGCATAAATTCTGTCTTTCTCAAAAAGTTATGAATCAAGTGCAGCCCATCAAGAAGCGATATTTTTGTGCAGCGGATTTGACATTTCATCCCCAAAATCAACTGCTGCTTGCAATTCGGCGCTAGTGGCGCACTGGTGCATCAGGTGGGTTTCGAGAGGATGTCAACCGCCGCATCGCAGACTAATATCCGTCGTTTCTCTTGATACCTGCGCCTCGATTTCCCTCTTCTTTCGGTTTAGCTTTGTTCACTCGCAAGGGGCGCCCCATCCACTCTGCACCGTCTAATGCGGCAATTGCAGCGTCTTCTTGGGCATCCTCCATCATCTCAACAAATGCAAAACCGCGCATCCGACCGGTTTCCCTGTCGGTAGGCAAGACAACTCGCTTGACCGTACCGTACTCTGCAAATACTGCTTTCAGGTCTTCTTCGGTGGCGCGGTAAGACAGATTTCCAATATAGATAGTCATGTCGATCGAACTGAACTTGTTGTGCTATACATAATAACCGGTTAATTTAACTCTTAAGTGCTATCTAGCATACGACTGGACAATCGAATCTGACTAAAAGGGTTTGCCACATTCACAAACCCTTTGTACTGGCTGCAATAGTTAGTTCGATTAAAAACAAGCTCTCACTCACCGTTCGAGTGAGTGATTAGATGAATTTTGAGGCGGTGAGGAATCCCACCTCGGAACAATATTTGATTTTAATCAGATGAGTGATTTGTGGGCGACGAATCGTCAAGTATCTTCGGAAACAAAGCGACTAACAAGGTATAATATATGGGGTTAGTCCCCGCCACGATCGTTGATATAGCGGTTCTCAACTTTCGTGGGGTACTGGCTAGTTAATTACCAATTTCCCACTTCTTCAATTCTTTAATCTAAAATCTAAATTTGTACCTCACTCACTTGAGAATTGCTATACACATCTATACAGCCCTTTGAGGAAGCCTACTTGACATCTCCCCAGCCCTTCCATAGACGGCAGATGTCACTTTCAATCCTTTGACAAAATTGGAAATTGGAAATTGGAAATGGGGAATTGGGAAAATTTTCTCCCCATCTCCTTAATCCCCAGTTGAGGATATTACTTTTCTCAATTAAACTACAGATTTGAGCTTTAAAGCCGCTTTGTTAAGTGTTTGAGTGCCAACTCGACTTTGGGTAATACCGCTGGCTGTTTCCGCTGCTCCTTTATTCAGAACATTCATCGCATCTACCACTTGCTCAATAGCGCTCGCCTGCTGTTTGGTATTCAAATAAATTTGCTGACTGCAGACAACAACACTGTTAATTGCATTAGCAACATTATTAAAAGTCTCCGCCGTACCTTCAGTCAACTTCAGGCTCTTATCTAAAGTTTTATTACCCTCATCTGTTACAATCACTGTCTTATTAATGGCATTCTGAATATCGTTTACCAAATCATTAATCTGAGCCGCCGATTTCTTGCTTTGATCTGCCAGTCTGCGAATTTCCCTCGCCACCACCCCAAACCCCTTTCCTTGTTCTCCGGCGCGTACTGCTTCCACTGTAGCGTTAATTGCCAGCATATTAGTTTGATTAGCCAAATCGCTCACTAAATTAGTAATATTAGCAATCTGATTGGTTTGCTGGCTCAAATGTAAAACTTGCTCGGCGATCCCTCCGACTTTTTCCGTCAAAGTCAACATTCCCTGCTGCGTTGTCTGCACTACTTTACTGCCTTCTGCTGCCATGTTTAAGACATGACTGGCATTCTCAAGGGCTGATTCGGCTTGCATAGCTGATTGCCTCGATGATGCGCCCAATTCATCCATTGTGCTAGTTGTTTGATTGACAGAAGCAGCTTGTTGTACAGCAATACGTTCCTGTTGCTCTATGGTAGCAGCGATCTCGGTGGAAGAACTGACAATCATATTAATAATACCTTTCAGGGCCTTATCTAAAGGTTTGGCGATCGCTATACTTAAAGCTATTCCTAAAATAATCGCCGTTAGCGGTCCAACTGTCATACCCAGTAATACAGATACTTGAGTTTTACTAATAGCATTTTCTGCGCTTTTATAAGCGTTGTCAGCTTGTTTTTTGTTAGAAGTAGCAACTGCTAAGGTTGATTTTTCGGCTTGAATAAATTTAATGCGAATTACCTTAGCTTGCTGACTAAGTTTATTCAAGAGGTTACTCGCTGTGTTTGCTCTTGTCATTTCTGGTGACTTACTTTTACCTAGCTTAATTAATTCTATTTGCAAAGCCAAAGGATTCAAAATTCCCTGTGTTTCAAATTCTTGATTAATTCGTAGAAGTTCTTGATCTTCCTGCTTCCAATCCTCCCAATACTTAAGCATTTGTTGATATAGTGCATCTTCCTCTGAGGTACGTGGAGTGGCTTCGTATGCTTTAAACCCATCTTGAATCTGCTGCCAAGCCTTGTCCATTCTGTTTAAGGCATCTTGCCTTTCTGCTTGACTGAGTGCCGGATTAATTAGCGCTCTCTCGGATGACTCAATTTGGGTTTGTCCCTCGTTAATTTTAAATAATCCTTCAATACTCGGTAAGTTATTTTTACCTATAGTATCTATGTGTTGACTGAGATTAGATGTTGAGATCCATCCTATCCAGGCAACTAAAAATACTAAAAGTCCCATAATCATAAACGCACCGATCAGTCTGGTTTGTAAATTCATTTTTCTCAACATAATATTTTTGCTTCTTTCTACTACAGTGATCCTCGCTGGAGTCATGAACACATATTGTATAGTATAGTCTTTCTCATGTAGATGAATTGCCCGTCAAAAAGGATACGCACTCCAATTAATTTTCAATCGCGCTATAAAAAGGGCGGGGTGCAGTCTCCTTTTTGACAATTTCTGTAGACACCCAACTAGCCAATGAGCTAGACTTAAGTCAAGGAGTTGAGTGTAAAAATGTTGGTATTGGAAGCAAAACTGGAAGGAACGAAAGAGCAGTACGAAAAGCTGAATGAAGCTATTCGCACTGGTCGTTTTGTTCGGAACAGTTGCCTGAGATACTGGATGGACAACAAGGACATTGGTAAATACGAGTGAAGTGTATATTGCGCTGTACTGGCAAGCCAACTTGAGTTTGTTAAAAACCTCAATTCTATGGTACGTCAAGCTAGCGCTGAAAGAGCATGGTATGCCATTTCTCACTTTTATGAAAACTGCAAGAAGAACAAACCAGGGAAAAATGGGTATCCTCGGTTCAAAAAATAACAAATACATGGTTCTGTTGAGTCCGAAACCAGTGGATGGAAGCTTTCCGAAGAGCGGCGATATATCACTTTCTCTGGCGATTTTAAAGGGGAAACCTTTAAAATGTGGGGAACCAGCGATTTGCATTTCTATCAATTGAAGCAGATTAAGCGTGTCCGCGTTGTGCGTCGTGCAGATGGATACTACGCTCAATTTTGTCTTGACCAAGAACGCTTGGATAAACGTGAACCAAGTGCCCATAATGTCGGTATCGATCGAGGATTAAATCACTTATACACTGATTACGGCGGGTAAATAGTAGCCAATCCGCGTCATCTTCGTAAATATGAAAAGTCTTTGAGGCGACTTCAACGTCGTATGTCTAAGACCAAAAAAGGTTCCATAAATAGAGCTAAGTTTAGAAACAAACTGGCTCGAAAACACCTCAAGGTAAGTCGCCGTTTCGTTAAGACTTTGCTATCAAAACGGCAAGGTGCGTAGTGATGTCCAACGACATAGTGGCGTATGAGGAATTGAAGGTGCGAAATATGGTGAAAAATCGATATCTTTCTAAATCCATTTCTGATGCAGCGTGGACTCAGTTCCGTAGTTGAGTTGGTTGAGTATTTTGTGAAGAGTAGTGGGGTGGTAACAGTTGCTGTACCACCCCACGACACTTCACAAAATTGCTCGAATTGTGGGGAGGTCGTCAAAAAGTCTTTAAGCACCAGAACACATACTTGCTACCATTGTGGACACACTCAGGACAGAGATTGGAACGCTGCACGAAACTTTTTAGAAAAAGCATTAAGTCCGGTGGGTCACATCGGAATTAACGCCTAGGCGTGAGACTGACCAATACTTGGGTGAGGAAACTTTTTTCAGCAAGTCAACTCGTAGAAACAGGAAGCCCAAAGAGCGATCTTTGGAATCCCCCGCTATATTCGGTACCCCGAATTAGCGGTGGGAGGTTGTCAATGCTTTTCCTTAGTCGATCGAGATTGACTGAGGCCCCGTGCTTTTACCGTTGGTGGCTTCGGCTGGGGGAGTAGTGTAGGAAGTTGAACCGGCTTGCCCGTCGATCCAACTTTTAACGGGCTCTTCGTGAAGGTTGAGTCGAAGCAGGCCAGAAAAAAATCCGCCAGTGAAGGCGATCGGCTGTTGGATCAATTCTTTGGCCATTGGGATGAGTTCATCGAGGAACATTCAAGAGTCTCCTTGTGCTGCTGGGGTTCTACCTTAACTGTACCGTTTGTACTGCGATGCTGGCAGCGGTCTACAAAAAACCCTGTTCCCAGCGCTGAAGATGCGCGATGGCTAAGAAGCCGGCTAATGGCCTACAATGCTAATCAAATTGCTGCAAAAATTTTATGTGCCGTTTGCTTGGCTACCTCGGCGGGCCGATTTTACTCGATACTATTCTGTACAAGCCGGAACATTCCCTAATTGTACAGAGTTACGAGCCCCGCGAAATGACTTCTGGCGTACTCAATGCTGACGGTTTTGGTATTGGTTGGTATCACCCGCACCTAGATAGTGACCCGTTTACCTATAAAAATGTACAGCCAATTTGGAGCGACATTAACCTTCCGAGTATCAGTCGGTACGTTGAATCCGGATGCGCGATCGGATATGTTCGCAGTGCAACTTCAGGACAAGCTCTAGATTTGAGCAACTGTCAGCCGTTTCAGAACGATCGCCTGCTGTTCGTACACAACGGCTTCGTGAAGAATTTTCGGCAAACTCTTTACAGACCAATTCGCGATCGGCTCAGCGATACGCTTTATCAATCAATTAACGGCACTACTGATTCAGAGCATATCTTCGCCTTGTTTGTCAATGAATTGACAGCCGCAAATCTAACTCTAGAAGCTGCTTTGCAAAACTCGCTGAAAACTTTGGCAGAGTTAGCAAACTTTCACCAAGTAGAATTTTCAGCTAATATAATTATCAGCGACGGACACCAGCTCGTTGCCTCTCGCTTTGCTTCCCAAAAAGCCCCTCCTTCCCTCTATTGGGTGCGAGACGATTTAAATTTCCCGGATTCTGTCATCATTGCTTCTGAACCTTTATTTGCTGGTAATTGGCACGAGTGTCCAGTCCAGAGCATTATCAGTACCGGAGTAGATCGTGATATCCAAATCTATCCAATCTTGTAGAGAGGCAATTTATAGCGATTTGCAGCAGTGTCGCAGCGGCACTTTCAAGCTATTTACAGGCATCGATTATGATACTTTCTGCAGCCAAGCTCATCCTGATTTCAGTCCGGTTGGCTGGCACTTAGGTCACATTGCTTATACTGAGGATTTGTGGCTGTTGCAGCGGTGTGCTGGGTTGAAGCCAGTCTTTCCTGAGTATCACCAACTGTTTGCTGCTGATATTTTGCCGAAAAAACAACGGGTTTTTCTGCCGACGTTACCTGAAGTTGAATTATATCTGGACGCGGTGAGAAAAAAGGTGTTAGATTATTTGGAAGTAGCGCCGATCGACGAGCAAGAACGTCTCTGGCGGTTTATTATTCAGCACGAAAGCCAGCACTGCGAAACTGTTGCTTTTGTGTTGCAAATGCAAAGGAAGAAGGAAGAAGGAAGAAGGAAGAAGGAAGAAGGAAGAAGGAAGAAGGAAGAAGGAAGAAAGAAGAAGGAAGAAGGAATATTAATGCCCCATGCCCCGTTCCCCATGCCCCATGCCCCATGCCCAATTACCGATTCCCCGGTGATTGAAATTCCGGGCGGGGAATTTTACATGGGAAGCGATGCTGCTGAGGCTTTGGATAATGAGCGATCGCGCCACCTATGTTATTTAGAAGCATACTCGATCGATCGCTATCCCGTCACTTGCCGTCAATACCGAGATTTCATGGAATCCGGCGGCTATCAAAACCCTGATTGGTGGTCAGCGGACGGCTGGAAATGGCTGCAATCTCATTTAGTCGATCGACCGCTTTACTGGTCAGAAAATCCAGCTTTCAACAACCATCCAGTTTGCGGCGTGAGTTGGTACGAAGCCGAAGCTTACTGCAACTTCACTGGCAAGCGTTTGCCATCGGAAGCCGAATGGGAAAAAGCTGCGAGTTGGGATGCCAGAAATCAAACGTATCGCATCTATCCTTGGGGAGAAGAACAGCCAAATGGCAGTCTGTGCAATCACGGAAATAATATTGCAAATACCTCGCCAGTTGATGCCTTTCCCAAAGGAGCAAGTGCGATCGGCTGCTGGGATATGTTGGGCAATGTTTGGGAGTGGACTGCTTCAAGCTTTGACGCCTATCCGGGATTTGAAAGTTATCCTTACAGGGGATATTCTCAAGTTTATTTTGATGGAGAACACCGGGTTTTAAAAGGCGGGAGTTGGGCGACTTTTCCGCAGGCACTGCGATCGACCTTTCGCAATTGGTACTATCCGGGCGTGCGGCAAATTATTGCTGGTTTTCGGTGCGCTAAGTAGTTCGCTATTTCATTAGAATGATCGAGTGCACGGCTCCGTGCGCTCCTTGATTCGTAGTGAGGACGAAAGTCCTCAATAAACTTGCTCGGACTTTAGTCCTCACGACTAACTTATCACGTTTTTTTTACGCATAGCATATAAAATAATTGATGGGCAATCAGGGACGAGATTGTTTGCTAAATACAAAAGTTTTTACCAGGTAAAAACATTAAATAAAAAAAGTTTTGTAAATTATTTGAGAATTTGAGTTGATAATTTTTAAGTTGTAATTGTGGATGCGATCGCCATCCGGTGAGACAATACAGAACGCAGAGCCTCATGAAAAATCCGACTTGAGCGCGATATTTGGCAACGCGACTGCGTGCTATACCCATATGTGCATCTAAAAATTACTTTATGAAATCCCCAAGACTGCCCGACACGAAAAACTCAGCCTCAACGAAAGAAAAGCGGCTGCACTTAGATCGATTGGTGAGCGCTGCGGCACCGACACCCGCAGAAATTAATGCTGGCAGCGATGCAGTTAGCGGGTTGACTCAAAACCCCAAATCCCTGCCTCCAAAGTATTTCTACGACGATCGCGGCTCAAACCTGTTCGAGTTGATTTGCCAGTTGCCAGAATACTACCTGACACGCACTGAGACGGCGATTTTGCAGGGGTGCGCGGGGGCGATCGCCAATTTAACGGGTTCCTGCCAAATTGTGGAACTCGGCAGCGGCAGTTCCACCAAAACTCGGATTCTCCTTGATGCTTACAGTCAACTGGAATATCCCCTGCACTATTTGCCGATCGACATCAGTCCTAGTATCCTAGAAAGCAGCGCTTGTCAACTGTTGGCAGATTATCCGTCGCTCCAGATTCACGGACTTGTCAGCACTTACGAATTAGCCTTAGCTAAAATGGCACCCTCGCCGTTGCCAACCCGAATGATTTGCTTTCTAGGCAGTACCCTCGGCAATCTCAACGCTCGAGAATGCGATGTATTCTTCTCGCAAATTGTCGGTGCATTGCAGCCGGGAGAGTATTTTTTGCTGGGAATTGACTTGGACAAATCTAAGGATATTTTAGAGCCTGCCTACGATGACAGCCAAGGAGTAACGGCGGCATTTAACTTGAATATGCTGCGGCATTTAAATCGGAGGTATGAGGGGAATTTTGATTTATCACAGTTCGAGCATTGGGCTTTTTACAATCAAGAGGAATGTCAAATTGAAATGCACTTAAAAAGTAAAAAAGCGCAAACAGTGCAGTTGCGTGCTCTCAATTTAACCGTTGAATTTGCAGCGGGAGAAACTATCCGCAGCGAAATATCGCGCAAGTTTAATTTGAGTATTGTAAAGCAAGAACTTTCGCAGCGCGGTTTAATGCCGGTGCAAGTTTGGACAGATCCAAATCAGTGGTTTGGCTTGATGCTTTGTCAGATGTCAGATGGTAATAAATGAGTTCTTCAGATATTACCCACAGTCAGGACACGGCAGTGCGGTGTCCCTACAAATCGGGCGATGGCGGGCGAACCGCGCAAGCTAGGAGGTTTTGGGGTAGGGACACGGCACTGCCGTGTCCTCTATTTCTGTGTTGTCGATGGTTCTGAATTCAGCCTATCCTCTTAGCAATTACCAATTCCTCATTACCAATTAACAAATCGGCCGCTGTCCGGGTTTTACGGCGTGAATGTACTCGCTGCCCGAGGTCGGCCATCCCCGCTTGTAATAGGCTTCTTCCGGCTTCCCCCAGCCCAACTGCAACAAAATTTCCAGAAAATCCAACTTTTCCCAGTTCGAGAGACTGGCCCATTCTGTGCGCTGGGCTAGAGCCTCTACATCAACCGGCTCTATCGATCGAAAATCCTTCCCGCTGTTAATGCTTAAATACAAATCCATCCCCGCCGTTACATCCTGCCAGAATTCCAACATAGAAATCTTAGCTGCCTTCAGCGTTATCAAATCAACCGGTAGAGCTATTAATTCGTCATCCACTGCCGGATAGCGTAGAGTATTGCCTTTAACCGCCATTTCCCGCCAGACAATCCCAGAAACTTGATGTTCCCGCTGGTATTCGTGCACGGCAGCCTTAAAATTTTGATAGGCAGTGAACTTCTGAACGCCCTCAGATTTGAGAAAGCGGTCAATCACGGGGTTGCCTGTAGCAGGGGTTTGAGTCAAGTTGAGGCGCCGCCCATGCAAGCAGGCTTGGCGCTCTTCTTCGAGGATTTTAATGAGTTCCGCCGTGCTGTAGACCTTGGACATCTTTATTCAGGCAAAATCAAGATATTTGCTGATATTCGGCTGGTTTTCTCAACTAATCTTCGGTAAAGATAGTTTGGTTGTTCGGGACAATATTCAGTTTTGCCGTTATTCTAACTTTTCTTTGTGCTTAATTCTAGTTTGATAATTTACAGGAGTCGATCGCAGAAATCCCGACAGCCTCTTAAAAACAGAAGTTAAGAGGATACCGAATCGCGAACTAGACTAAAAACTCCACCGCAGACGTACCTCGCGCGATTTTTTGCCAAAAACAAAGCCCCCTCCTTTGAGGGGGCAAAACTGACTTAGAGGTTTGCGAGTTTTATTTGGCGAGTCGAGAGAACAACCCCAAAAAAAAGCAGCATTCGCAACTGCCATCAACTACCAAAACTCAAAAAATTTTCAGTCTCAAAGCTTAGTAGCGTCCGCGTGAAGAGCGATCTTTGTCGCCCCAGCCACCGCCGCCGCCCGAGGAGCGTTTGTTGTCTTCGCGAGGTTTGGCTTTGTTGACTTTCAAGTCGCGGCCCATCCACTCAGCACCGTCTAAAGCTGCGATGGCTGCTGCTTCTTCAGCCTCGCTTGCCATTTCCACAAAAGCAAAACCCCGCATCTTGCCTGTTTCCCGGTCCATTGGCACTTGGACGCGGCTTACAGTACCGTATTCGGCAAATACTTCGCTGAGGTCCTCTTGTGTTACATCATATGAAAGATTACCCACGTAAATCGACATAAAATCTCCAGAATCATTAGGGTGCAGAGATTTAGATTCGGAGAGACGCTTGTAAATAAACACCAACAAACTACGCAACCGAATTTAATTCTTGGAAAACCACTATAACATGAAGCCAGCAGAATCAGCAATTGGCTGTCAGAATTTTCAATTTGGGGTGCCGTCGGGCAATCGGCAACAGAAAGTATTCGTGATAATTGACATCTGACACTTTTGGTATCATCAGCTTGGTTTCTTGCTGCAGGATCGATCGCAGAGCAAAGATTTTTTGTCGCTGTTACCCGGTTGATTCGGTATTATTGAGAACAGTGCGCGATCTCAGTTATAACTGACATCACGCATTTTTCTGGAACAGGCAGGTATCCTGCCTGTTCCACCAGATATCAATATTTTTAGTCGCAGATTCATCTTCTGATTAGTTAATGTTTACCGATAATTCATATTATTTCCTATCGAAAAACCTCACTACAAATATCAGGGTTATTTTACCGGACACGATATTATTACTTCGTCGATCGAATTTCATCTGGATATAACAATACTATTTAATTTGTCAATTAGATTTTTTTATGCACCGCAGAGGGCGCAGAGTACGCAGAGGAAGAGAAAAGAGGGAAAGTTTTATGAGTGTTCGCTGTCAGAGAACAGCACAGCTTATATCTCACAGCGAGTGTCCCGCTAGCGAACAAGATATATCTCGCTTCGTGCTCTGACAGCGAACACTACGAAAGAAAGCTATCATTGGGATGCTGCCATTACCACTTTCCTGACATCGCGCCCTTCAGTCTCAATTCTTCTCGATTGACTAGAGCTTCGTAGTAATCTGGTTTGATTTCCAGGGCGACTCCGTAAGAGGTAATGGCATCTTGAGTCCGCTGCAATTTTTGCAAAACGTCGCCGCGCTGCGCCCAAGCTTCCCAGTTGTCGGGCTTGAGTTGAATCACTTGGTCAAAAGCGACGAGTGCTTCGGAATAGCGCTGCATTTTCTCCAGGATTAAACCTCGCTGCACCCAGCCTTGATAGCTGTCGGGCCAGATAGTAATTGCTCGATCGTATGATGCTAGAGCTTGTTCGTACTGCTGCAAATTTGAGAAAACGTTGCCGCGTTTCAACCACGCTTCAAAATTGTCGGGCACAATTTTAATTACGCGGTTGTAAGCTGCGACGGCTTCTTCGTAACGCTGCAATTTTTCCAGCGCCGCGCCTTGCTGCAAACCTACTTTTGATGTAATTTCTGCTTCCGAACTCAGAGAGATTACTTTATCAAAACAGGCGATCGCCTCTTCGTATTGCTGCAATTTTTCCAGAGCTTCGCCTCGCAAATTCCAAGCTTCTAGAAAATTACCTTCAATTTGTAAGGCATTGCTGTAAGCGATAATAGCCTCTTTGTAGCGTTCCAATCCTGCCAGGGCGATGCCTCTACCCAGCCAAGCTTCGGGGAAATTCGGATTAATTTGAATGGCTTTGTCAAAAGCAGCGATCGCCCCTTCAAAATCTCTCGATTCTGACAGTGTTTGACCGCGCCCGATCCATGCTTCGGGATAAAAAGGATTAATTTGAATTGCCCGATCGAAACAAGCAATTGCTGCATCGGGCCACTGGTATTGGAGGGCCATTCCTTTATAGAACCAAGCTTCGCAGTCGTTGGGCTGCATTTGCAGTACGCGATCGTAAGCTGTCACCGCTTCTGCATATTTGTGCAATTTTGCTGAAGCAATACCCCGATTGAACCAAGCCAGACTATTTTGCGGTTTCAGTTGAATGGCGCGATCGTAAGAAGTTACAGCTTCAGCGTAGCGTTCCGCCTTCATCAAAGCCAAACCTCGGTTCAGCCAAGCTTCCCCATTGGTCGAGACGAGTTTCAGGGCGCGCTCGTAAGCCGCCACCGCATCAGGGTAGCGCTCCGCTTGCAGCAACGCGTTGCCTTGCCGGCACCACATCGCGGGCAAATTCGGATGAATTTGGGTCGCTCTTTTGTAACAGCTTGCTGCTGTATCCCACTGCTGCAATTCTTCTAATACTCTGCCCCGCTGATACCAAGCTTCGTGCTTTTCTGGATTGATTTGAATTGCTGTGTCTAAAGCTACGATCGCTTCTGAGTGATTCTGCAAACTTAACAGCGCTGTCCCGCGCAGCATCCAAGCCCAATATTCTTCGGGATTAATTGCAATAACTCGATCGCAGCAGACTACGGTTTCTGCGTAGGAGTGCAGTTGCTTGTAAGCTTTGCCCAGATTTAGCCACGCCCGCGCCCCGTCCGGGTTAATTTGAACCGCTTTTGCGTAGCAAATGATTGCCGCTTCGTACCTTCCCGATGCGTACAATCTATTGCCCCGATCGTAATCGGGAAATGCTGCAAAAGTTCTAAAAATCGGCGGCAGCAGGGCGGGTTGGGGGTTGGAGGAGTTTTCTGTAGCCGAAGTCGAGAGGTCTGGCATACGCCTTGCACATAAAAAATTTAGTGGGATAACAAGCTTGCGGTCTTATATATTAACTTATGCTTTTCTTAATCTCGCTGCTGTTTTGAAACAAATTTAGCATATCAGGCTTGGTGCGACAAATCATTTTTACTTAATTCGAGTAGGTATAAAATTATGCACCCTTCCCACTTTCCGTACACCGCTGTAACATACGGTCAGTCGATTTTCGATTTTCGATTTTCGATTGACTCGACAGATGAATCTGGGAGCTTGAACCAGAGTCTAAAATTTTGATCTCTCCACAACGAGTGTCGGAAACTTGTATCCGTTTTTGGGCGGGGTCAGGACACAAGCACATAATTTCCTCATTCAGGTTTAAAACCAAATTTAAGATGCTAGAGTTGGACGCGCTTTTAGATTTCACGGACTGCGATCGGGAGTCGATCGACTCACACCCCAATTATTGGTACGAAGGTCGTTGTCCTCAAAGCGGCGAGCTGGTGAGACTGCCGCGCACTCGAATGTCCGAGGATCTCGCCCGGGGTTTGATGCAGTACCTTGCTGCTGACGGTGCCTACGATCGCGAGGGCAAGATGTACGGCATATTGCTGGTGGAGATGCCTTCGGGGGAACAGCGGATGCTCAAAGCATTTTCCGGGCTGCTGAACGGTTGCAGCATTGTTGAAGGCTGGGTGCCACCGATTCCGGGACGAGATCGAGTTGCTTTCGAGGAAGCCCGCACCTTAACTCAATTGGAGGCGATGAAACAGGAACTGATTGCACTGAATCAACTCCCGCAGCGACAAGAGTATGAAGCCTTATTTCGGGAGTTTGAATTGCAATTGCAAGTTTTGAGCGATCGGCACCGCAATTGCAAGCAGCAGCGAGACGAAAAACGCCAGTTACTGTGTCAAACTCTCGCCCCAGAAACACTAGAAATTGCCCTCCAACAACTGAATCAAGAAAGCCGTTTGGAGAAAATTGAACGCAGACAATTGAAACGGCAGCGGGATGAAACTTTGCAGCCGCTAAAACAATTAATTGAAGCTGCGGATCGGCGGATGCGGGCGCTGAAACAGCGGCGAAAAGAACTTTCCCGCGAACTTCAGACGCAAATGCACGCGGCTTACACTCTGGTGAATTTTTTGGGGAAATCGCGATCGCTCTCCTCATTGATGCCAACTAATTCTATTCCCACTGGCACCGGCGACTGCTGCGCGCCAAAATTGCTCCACTGCGCGGCCGCAAACAATCTGAAACCGCTGGCAATGGCTGAGTTTTGGTGGGGGCCGCCATCGGGGGATAAGATACAGGGAGAATTTTATGGCGCTTGTGGCGATCGGTGTCAGCCGTTGATGGGTTTTTTGCTGTCAGGATTGGCTCACAATCGGACTGTTTTTAATATAAATGAGGGTGTGACGGGCGGGCTAGAAGCCCACCCCACAAGCAATATTATTGCTTGTGGAACGGGCATCTTGCCCGTTACGCAAATGCTACCGATTATCTATGAAGACAAATGGTTAATTGCCGTCAATAAACCTTCTGGGTTGCTGTCAGTTCCAGGTCGTTATTTAGATCATCAAGATAGTGTTTTTAGTCGTTTGCGTAACTTGTTGCCCGATAGTTGGGATTTGACGGCGTTGCATCGTTTAGATTGGGAAACATCGGGTATTTTGCTATTGTCGCGGGACAAAGAAACTAGCAGTCAACTCAGGCAGCAATTTGCACAAAAGCAGGTTCACAAAGTTTATGAAGCGGTGCTTTCGGGTACTGTAAAAATTGAGGCGGGGACGATCGATCTCCCACTTTGGGGCGATCCAGACAATCGCCCTTACCAGCAAGTCAATTGGGAGTGCGGAAAGCCCAGCGTTACTCGCTTTCAGGTAATGGCGAAACAGGGAAATTGGGATCGCGTCGAGTTTTTGCCGCTGACGGGACGCACCCATCAATTGAGAGTTCATGCAGCGGATATCCGAGGGTTGGGGATACCGATTTTGGGCGATCGACTTTACGGATGTCGGGCTGCTGCGAACCGGCTACACTTGCACGCGCGGGAACTTTCCTTTGAGCATCCGCAGTTGGGAGAAACGCTATACCTAAAGGCAGAAACACCATTTTGAACTCAGGGCGATCGGGCAACGATCGATATCTGTAGAATAATCAGTATAGGAATCTCAACTCGCTTCTCTTCAGGAAACCTTAAAATGGTACAGACTCCCACTAAAACCCTTACCCTAAAAGAGTTTCTGAAGCTGCAGGAGACGGAACCCGCCAGCGAATACATTAGACCTCTTGCAAAAAAAATCTATGCTATAATAGAAGGTTTTCAATTTAATCCCCCTAGAGCTAACTCATAATTAT